>JBIIDF010000009.1:0-19979 GCA_044238535.1 Vicinamibacterales bacterium | reverse complement strand
CGCATCGAGCATGCACAGCATGTGTCGCCCGCCGATGTGCCCCGCTTCGCGCAGCTGGGTGTGATTGCCTCGATGCAGGGCATTCACGCCACGTCCGATGCCCCCTACGTGCTGGCACGGCTTGGCCCCGATCGCGCCGCATCGGGCGCGTATCTCTGGAAGACCTTTCTCGACGCCGGCGTCATCGTCAGCAATGGCACGGATGTGCCGGTGGAACGCATCGATCCCATCGCTAACTTCCATGCCACCGTCACGCGGCGCACTCGCGACGGATCGGTCTTCTACGGCAACCAGCGCATGACGCGAGAGCAGGCGTTGCGGTCATACACATGGAATGCCGCGTATGCCGCACGTGAAGAGGCCATCAAGGGGTCGCTGTCGGTGGGCAAGCTGGCAGACATCACCGTGCTGTCACAGGACGTGTTGACCGTGCCTGATGACGCGCTGCTGAACACACGCGTGGTAAAGACGATCATTGGCGGAAAGGTTGTCTATGGATCGTAGGCCCCGTGTGCCCCTCGCCGTCCTGCCGACGCCCATCACCGACGCCGTCCGGCTGCGCGAGGCTCTGGGGGGCCCGGCCCGATGCCCCCGCATCCTGATCAAGCGCGACGACCTGACGGGGCTCGGGCTCGGGGGCAACAAGGCACGCAAGCTCGAGTATCTGGTGGCCGATGCTCTGGCCGCCGGGGCACACACGCTGATCACCACCGGGGCCGTGCAGTCGAATCACGCACGGATGACGGCAGCGGCGGCCCGCATCGCCGGCCTCCGGTGCATCCTCGTCCTCACCGCACACAGCGAGGCACCGGCCCTCGAAGGCAACTTCCTGCTCGATCACCTGTTCGGCGCCGAGATCCGTCTCGTGCCTTCCACCGATCCCATGCTGGCGGTGGGTGATGATGCCCCGGTGGTGGCGCAGGCGGTCGCCGACGAGCAGGCCGCCGGGCGCGTGCCGTATGTGATTCCGGTGGGTGGCTCGAGTCCGGTGGGCACGCTCGGCTATGTGCAGGGCACCGCCGAACTGGTGGCCCAGTTGCAGGCCCTGCAGATTGCGCCGTCGCGCCTCTACTACGCCAGCGGGTCACGCGGCACACAAGCCGGCCTCACGCTGGGAGCAAAGCTGAGCCACGCACCCTATCGTCTCTGGGGCGTGGCGGTCAGTGCCGGTGAACCCGAAAAAATTGAACGCGCCAGACGCGCGGCCAACGATGCGGCAGCACTGCTGGGCGTCGACACCCGCGTGACGCACGAGGATCTGTTCACCGACCAGGGCTTCATCGGCGAGGGTTACGGTATTCCCACCGCCGAGGGACTCGACGCGATCGAGCTTCTCGCACAGACCGAAGCCATCCTGCTCGACCCGTGCTACACATCCAAGGGGTGTGCGGCCCTGCTGCGGCACATCCGCCAGAGCGCGATCGGCCCGGACGAGACGGTGGTGTTCCTGCATACCGGCGGCGCCCCGGCGCTCTTCACGTCGCGCTATCGGCAACAGCGTGCCGAGACCGCAGCCGCAGTCAGACCCACCGCGGACGAGTCCACGGGACCACGTTAGGGCAGCAGGTCGGCCCCGACACGCCACGACAGCCACAGCATCGCGGCGCCGGTCAGCACATCGAGTGTGCGGCCCACGTCCCTGCGGGCGACGATGCGTCGCAGTCCGTGGAAGGCCATCACCCAGGCCGAGTGGCACGCGAAGGCCATCGACACATGGGAGACCGCCAGGAGCGCATAGTACCCGCGCGGCGGATCCGGGGGCAGGAACGTCGGCACCACCGCCAGATAGAAGCTGATGATGGCCGGGTTCAGGAGATTCACGCCCACGGCCTCGAGGAACGCTGCCCGATGCGGCCGTGAGGCGGACCCGATCACCACGGCCCGTTCGGCGTCCAGCGTCACTGGGGCCTTCGACCACGACTGCACGACCCGACGCAGGCTCGAGACGCCCAGCCACGCCAGGTAGAGCGCGCCTCCGAGCCTGATAGCCGACAGCACGAGCGGCCATCGGCCCACGGCGACCCACAAGCCGAATCCGGCCAGCGACGCATGCGTCGAGTTGGCGGCCGCCGCGCCGAGCGCGGCCGACAGGCCCGCCCTGTGTCCGCCGGCCAGCGTCTGCCGCACCACCACGGCGGTGGTGGCGCCTGGCGTCAGCACGAGCAGAGCCGTGACGCTCAGGTAGGCCAACAGCAGGGGCGTCACCACGTCTCCGGGGCCGCCTCCCAGCGCACCACCAGCCACTGCACGAGTTGTGCCCCCATGAGCAGGCTCGCCAGGCTCAGGTGCATCACCTGTGGTGCCGGCTGCAGGGCCACGTAGGCCAGGCCGGCACCGAGCAGCGTCTGTGCCACGGCCAACCCCACCACGATGTGCGTCCACCGGCGCACGAGGCGTTCATGCGTGTGCCTCGACCACACGACCAGCAGCGACACCAGTGTCATCGACACCACACCGAGCGACAGCACGCGGTGGGCCCCGTCCCACCATCCCACAGTCGACAGCACCACGGCCCGCGCGATGCCGGCATCGAGTCCGTCATCCACGGCACCTCGCACCTGCGTCCCGAGTGCCACCTGCACGTAGGTGAGGACGATGGTGGCGGCAATGGTGAGGGCCAGCGTGCGTCGGGGCGCGGCCTCTTCGGGCGGCAGTGCGGCGGATGCGCCCTGGGGCCGGCGATACCAGGCATAGGCTGTGGCGTACAGCAGCAGCTGCACGATCACGATGGCCACGACCAGGTGGGCGGTAACAATCCACGGGGCCAGTTCATGGGCAACCACACGGCCACCGAGCCATCCCTCGTAGCCGGTCAGCAGCAGGGCCGCCACCGACGGCCACACGATGTGGCCTTCGCGACGATGGTGTCGCCATGCGGACAGGACCGTGCCGAAGATGAAGAAGCCCACCGTCACGCCGAGCAGGCGATTGAGGTACTCGGTCCACATCAGCGTGGCATTGAACTGGTCGGCGGAAAACTGCGGAGGCAGTGCCTCGACCGACATCGGAGGAATCCACGAGCCGAAACACCGTGGCCAGTCGGGACACCCGAGTCCGGCACCCGAGGCCCTGACCAGGCTCCCGACCAGAATCAGCGCGTAGGTGAGCGCGGTCGTCCACAGTGCCAGCCGCATGAAGGGGGTGCGTGTCGTGCCAGCCATCACCTTCCGATTATCCCCTGCCGGGGCTTCTGCTAGCATGGCGCCACCCTTCCAAGGAGTCTCCCTATGCCGACCCCGCTGACTCGTCGTCAGTTTGTGCAGACTGGTGCCGCCGCTGGCGCAGCACTGACCGCCTCCACCCGGCTGTTCGGGCAGGCTCCCTCGATGCAGACCGGCATCAAGCCGGTGGTCATGGCCTCCGATAACGGCAATGTCTACAAGAATGGCGGGCCGAAGACCGGCGTGCAGCTGGCCTTCGACCTGATGACGGGTGGTACCGATGTGCTCGACGCCCTCATCGCCGGGGTCAATCTCTGCGAACTCGACCCGGCCGACACCAGCGTCGGCTACGGTGGCCTCCCGAATGCCGATGGCGTGGTGCAGCTTGATGCCTGCTGCATGCATGGCCCCCGGAAGCGGGCCGGCGGCGTGTCGGGCATCGAGGGCGTGCGGACACCGTCGCTGGTGGCCCGCGCCGTGATGGACCAGACCGATCATCACCTGCTGACCGGTGCCGGCGCGCAGGAGTTCGCGCGGCGCCTCGGCTTCACCGTCGAGAGCGACCTCAACACGCCGACCTCGCGGACGCTGTGGCTCGAGTGGAAGCGGCGCGTCGACCCCGAGCATTACCTCGACCCCGCTCGACGCGGCGATGCCGCGCTGGTCGCAGGCCTGTCGATGGTGCGCGACGGCCTCATCGATCCCAACCACTTCTGGGGCACCATCAACTGCAACGGCATCAATGCACGCGGTGAGCTGTCCGGCGTCACCACCACGAGCGGCATGGCCTGGAAGATTCCCGGACGCGTCGGCGACTCGCCCATCCTGGGGGCTGGCCTGTATGTGGATGGCGACGTGGGGGCCGCAGGCTCCACCGGGCGCGGCGAAGCCAACCTCTACAACCTCTCGTCATTTTTCATCGTCGAGCAGATGCGCCAGGGACGCTCGCCGAAGGATGCGGGGATGGAGGCGCTGCGGCGCGTGCAGAAGAACACCATCGAGAAGCGGCTGCTGAACAGCCGCGGCCTGCCGAACTTCGGGCTCAACTTCTATGCGATCAACACGCAGGGGCAGTGGGCCGCCGTATCGATGTATCCCTCGAAGTTCGCCCTGTGCACTGAGAACGGTCCGCAGACGCTCGACACCGAGCCGCTGTTCACCAGCGATCCGAACGCGTAAGCCAGGGCCGGTGCGCGGTGGCGCATCGGCTCGCACTCAGGGCGCTCGCCAGGCCCGTGTTTCCAGCAGACGCCCGGCCACGAGGTCGGCCGGGCGATCGATGGCGCGTCCAGGAAGGGCGGCATGCCGCTGCCGCACCAGCACTTCTTCCGACTGGTCGAGCACCCACCACACCTGCCACCCGGCCTCACGGGCAGCCACCAGGGCGCGCTGCAGCGTGGCCGTCTCGACGAGGTCCCATCGGATAATCGGCGCGCCGGTCAGATGCCGCAGGGCCCCGCTCTGCTCGCCGGCCACCAGCACCGTACGGCCCGCGAGCTGGGGCCGCAGCTGGTCGGCCAGAGTCACCACGCGGTCCGCCAGCGGCGTGAACGCCCAAACATCCAGCTGCCGTGCACGCCACACCCCCGTGGCCACCAGCAGCGCCACCAGCGCGAGTGTTCCAAGAGCTGCCTGCGGCCGTGTCACTGGCGCGAGGATACGAGTGGCGGCGCCTCCCGCTGCGGCAGCGAGCAGCGGCCACGCCGGCAGCAGAAACCGCAGATAGGTCCACCGCTCGAAGGGGGCGTAGATCAGGTAGGCCGCGATCACACCCACAGCAAAGAACAGGGGCGGCCACGTGTGCGGCAGGCGAGAGCCGGCCATCGCACGCCCGGCCGCGCCTGCGGCCACAAGCGCGAGGGCCGCCAGCATCGGCCACTCGGCCTCCAGCATCCATCCTGCATACAAGCCGAGGTTCGTCGTGACATTCCCGACCGAGAACAAATCGTCTGCCGAGCCGTAGCCCGACTGCAGCGGCGAGCCGTACCAGTACCACTGCAGCACGGCGACCCCCGTGCCTGCCATCACGACCCAGAGTGCCGCCCTGCGCCGATGGCCCCAGGACGTCAGGGCCCAGACAGGCAGTACAGCCAACGGCGCCAGATTGGGTCGGATGAGCACAGCCAGTGCGGTGAGGGCCCCGGTCTGCCCCGCGTGTTGCCTGGTCGCACCGTGCCACGCCAGCGCCCACGCTGCCGCCGCTGGCACGTCGCTCATCACGCCGAGTGACTGATGCCAGGCAGTGGGCGACGCCACCATCAGTGCCGCCGCAACGGCACCTCCCATCGCGCCGCCGGACGACCGTCCGAGGGCACCGGCCACCAGCACCAGCGACGCTGCCGCCCCCAGAATGACCAGACGCGCGGCGGCATCACCCCCGAGCGCCCAGAGCGGGGCCATCAGCATCGGCAGACCTGCCGCATACGTCGGCACTTGTGCGGCGGGGACGAGTGCGGGTCGCCAGCCAAGTGGCACGCTCGCCATGGGCACGTCGGGCCACCCGGGGAGGCGAGCCAGCACATCGGGAAGAGCGAGATGTCCATGGGCCCACAGGGCTGACTGGCTGAGATATCCCGACGCATCGGCCCCGGCGGGCGATGCGGTGCCGAGCCACCACGACCCGATCAGCATGCCGACGGCCAACAGGAACGGCAGTCGCGGAAGAGCCCGATCGAGTGCCTCGCCGACGGCGTCGATGTCACGTCGCACGGCACCGGCGCGGATGGCGGTGGCACACCAGAGCAGCGCCAACCCTCCGGCCATCCAGAGAGCGCCGCGCGGCGACCGCATCGACATCCGGAAGCCCAGCGCCGTGACGGCGCCGCCTCCGGCGGCCGCCACCATCAGCGCGGCCAGCAGGGCGAACAGCGCCGCCGACAGCAGCGCGGTGCGCCAGTCATCAGCGCGGAGGGATGGTCCAGAAGAAGAGGCGGCGGCCATCGACGATCAGCGTCTGCTCGGGCGCCCACGCACCCATGCGGAAGGCATGCGACACGATCCGGGTGCCCGGCTTGAGTTCACGGCGCAGCTTCGGCAGCAGGCGCTCATTGACCGAATCGAGCAGATACAGCGTCACGACCGTCGCCTCGCCGAGCGGCTGCTGGAAGAGGTCGCCCTGCACCGTCCGAACCTTGTCACCGACGCCGCTGCGGGCAATGTTTTCATCCGCTTCGCGGATGCGTTCCGGATCGATATCGATGCAGACACCGCGCGCCCCGAACTTCTTCGCGGCGGCCACCGGAATGCGCCCGTCACCGCAGCCGAGGTCGTACACCACGTCGGCACCGGTGACCTTCGCCAGGTGGAGCATGGCATCGACGACCGCCATGGGCGTCGGCACGTAGATGACGTCGGGGCGGTCAGCGGTGGCGGTCTGCGCCTGCGCCGACGTGGCAGGCAGGAAGGTGGCCACCAGCAGCAGGGCCAGACAGCACAGACGAACGGATCGACAGAGAGTCATGACACCACGCCTTCCTCGGATCGGCCCTGACCGGTCGAGGCCGCCAGCCTCACCACCAGCGGCCCGTGATCGCTCGAGCCTGTCTCGCGCAGCACCTCGCTGTGCGTCGCCAACCCGGCCAGGTCGGGCGAGGCCAGCACATAGTCGATGCGCCAGCCGATGTTGCGCTGCTTCATCTGCCGCCAGGGTGGCCACCAGGTGAACAGCGCATCGTTGTCGGGGTCGAGGGCACGCCCCACGTCCACCAGTGGTGCGGCGAGCATGGCCTCCATGAGTGTCCGCTCGTCCGTGCGCGTGCCAATCTGCTGCGGACGCCGTTCCTTCACGTGAATGTCGCGATCCGTGCGTGCCACATTGAGGTCACCGCACAGCAGCACCGGCCCGACCTGGCGCCGGGTGTCTTCCACCCAGGCGTGCAGGTCACGAAGGAACCGCAACTTGGCGTCATAGTCCTTCCCTCCGTTGGGCACATAGACCGACGCCAGCGTGGCCAGATGCCCTCCGACGGGCACGTGCGCCGTGACGATGCGCGTCTCGAAATCGCAGGGGGGCACGTGCCAGCGCGGAGCGGCGTCCATCATCGACTTGCGAATCATCAGCGCCACACCCGAATAGCCTTTGTGCCCGTGCCACACCGACCAGTACTCGGCATGGTCGCGGAGCGGCGCGGGTACCTGATCGGGTTCGGCCTTGAGTTCCTGCAGGCGAACCAGATCAGGACGCACCTCCGTCAGCCAGGCCTCGACATCTGCCAGGCGCGCCCGGACGCCATTCACGTTCCAGGTGGCGACGGTCACCACCGCAGCGGTCCCGGCGCGTCTGGTGTGCGTCCGTCAAGCTCGTCGTAGGCGCGATACACCCCATGGCTGAGGATGCCCGACTCCAGGATGGTCGGATAGTGATCGGCATGCGACCGGAGATCGATGCGCCGGGCGGCTTCCTCGGCACTGAGGCCCTCGGCATGCAGGCGCCTGACCTGTGCGAGAAAATCACGGAGGTACGCCTGGAAGTGGTCGATGCGCGCCTTCCCGGCAAACGCGTCGCCATGCCCGGGCAGCACCGTGTCGAATTCAAGACCGCGCAGCGCATCGAGCGTGGTCAGCCAGTCGGCGAAGTAGCCGTCCCCGAGATACGCCGGACCCGCGGTCAGCAGGTCGCCGGTCGCGACCACCCGCTCGCGCGGCAGATACACCACGAGGTCACCGCCCGTATGTCCGCGCCCGAGAAAGCGCAGATGAATCTCCCGCGAGCCACGTGTCAGCACGAGGCGGTCGCGCACCACGGTCGTCGGCGGTGTCGGTCTGACCTCCCGGGTCGCAGCCAGATAGCGCTCCTGGGAGGAGAGCTGCTGCTGCAGGGTCACCCGGTCGGGGCCCTCAGCGGTCTGCGCGACGCGCGCCCGCAGCTGGTCCACCTGCGCCGGAAGGCCGCCGATGAACATGTCGTACGACCGGCCACGCTGCGACGCGCCGCTGGCCAGCATCCGGCGCGTGAAGTCGTGACCGATGACGTCGACGCCGGGCCCGTACACCTGGTTGCCGTGCGCGTGATCCCAGTGGAAGTGCGTGTTGATGACCACCCGAACCGGCTTGCTCGTCAGCCGCCGCACCTGCTGCTGCAGGGCCTCGGCGGCCGCCGGGGTGCTGTGCGAGTCGACCAGCACCACGTCTTCGTCATTCACGATGACCACGGCATTGCTGCCGACCGGCATCACGCCGGTGCCGACCGCGTGATAGACCCCCTCGGCCACGCGCGTCAGCCGAAAGGCATCACCAGACGCGGGCGTGACGGGCGACTGGGGGCGGGCCAGCACACTGGTGGCCAGGACACCAGCGGCGAGCAGCGGAAGCAGGGAGCGAAGGGTCACAACGCTCATCATAGAGTGTTCGCGGCTACGCCAGCCAATGCACGCGGGTCGCCGTGGTGCAGCAGCAGCAGGTCGGCTTGCCTGATGGCCTGCGTCATCCGCGCCTGCGTGAGTGGCTCACGATCAGCGCCGCAGACCCGCACCATCTCCGCCTGCAACACCTGTCGGGCCTGAGCCACCGACGCGTCGACCAGCGCCACGCCCTCCCCGAGATGCAGCGCCCAGGAGGCCACGACCCGTGCCGCCAGATAGCGTCCAATCACCGTGTGCCACCGGTGCCATCCGTCCGCACCCCAGCGGTGCCAGGTGCCTTCAAGATCATCGGGCACGTGCCAGGGCGGCAGGGTCGGAGGGACCGTGGCGTAAATGTCCCGAAGCGCGGCCGCATCGGGACTCGGCGGCGGCGTCTGTGTGCTGGCGGCCCATCGCCGGACGGCATCCTGCTCCCAGACAGAGACCTCGCTCCAGTCCATCAGCCGAGGTACGCCCGGGCCAGATGCCGCGGGGGGCAGCGCCTCGCGGGCATCAAGTCCCTCGGGGAGTCGTCCCTCGGGCAGCACAGGGTCGCCAGCCACAATGTCGAGTGGGGCCTCGTGCTGGAACAGCAGCGCCGCCGCCGTGGGGCAGTAATGCGACAGCGAGACATGCACGCCCCTCGGGTCGAGCACAACCACAAAGGGAAAGTGCTCGCACGACACGGGCCGGGCCTCGTGCACCAGACACCCGCCCGCCGCCCCATGGAACACGCAGGCCCCGTCGGGACGCTGCGCCAGCACACCGACCACCTCATCCGGTGCCCCGGCTGGCGCCGGGGTCAGCCAGGTAATGCGCGGATCTGTCAGCGTCCCAGCGCGCGCGGCCATCGCCGGCTGCCGATGGCGCTCGACCGGAATGGCCCAGCCCGACGTGCAGCAGGCTCCCGAGTGTCCGCACGCATAGCCTGCATGCAGGCCGAGCCGGAACGTGCGCACGGCCGCGTCAGGGCGTCGGCCGCACGCCCGAAAACGCGAGCATCTGCGCCGTCAGATCCATCGGATAGCTGATCGTCACGTCCGTGAGGCTGCCGTCGGCGGCACGCACGGGCGTCAGCACCGGCATCACGAAGCCGGTATACGAGGGCAGCTTCAGCGCGTCGACACGCCGCACCACTTCATCACGCAGCGCCGGGTCGAACCGCACCCCGTGTGCATCGAACAGCGCCTTGGCCCCCGCGTAGTCGCCTTCCGATTTGATGCGCTGCACTTCGGCCAGCAGCGTGCCGACGCCGGCCCGGAACGCGGCCGCATCGACCATCACCAGGTAGGTCTTGCCGTCGCGCGTGCGCTGCTCGATGGCCTTGGTATTCGCCATGAGCCACCGCACGATCATCTGGCGGTTGCGCATGTGGTCTTCCTCAATCTGGTTCCCCTCGCGGATACGCCGCAGCTGCACCAGCGCATTGCGCGTATACGACTCGTATTCGGCCTGCACCACCGCCGCCTGGTCGGCTGCGGGGATGATGCCCAGTTCCACCAGCTTGGGATCGGCGATGAAGTACAGCCCCACGAGGTCCGCTCGTCCCTCTTCGAGCGCCGAGAAATACTCCTTGATGTAGGCCTGCGGCGGGTCGGTCAGCCTCGCCGACTGGCGACCCGAGGCATGCCCGATCACTTCGTGCATATCCGTCGTGAGGGCGCTGGCAAACTCCGCATGCGCTGCCGATCGCGCAGCTTCCTCAGGCGTCCACACGAACTCGTCGCGCATCGTCCCCGGGGTCGACTGGTTGTACGCCTCCACCACATTCGACAACGCGACCGACTTGCTGCCGTACTGTTCACGAATCGCCTGGTCATTCGGCAGGTTGATGCCGATGGGGGTGATGGGCCCCGAGTCGCCCGCTTCCATCACCACGTCAATGGCGTTGGCGACGATGCCCTGCACGTTGGGCTTGCGGTACTGGGCATCCCACGGCATGTGGTCCTCGAACCACTGCGCCTGTGCGGCGATGGTCTTGATGCGCTGGGTCTTGCCCTCGTTCACATACGAGACAATGCCTTCCCAGCCGCCCTTGACGCCGCGGGCATCGAGATAGACCTCGATGAAGCCGTTGATGGTATCGACGGGCGAGTTGTTGTCCTGCACCCACGCGATGTCGTACGCCTCGCGGTCGCGCACCTCGCCCGTGCGGTAAAACGTCACCAGCGCGGCCAGGGCCTTGGCCATCGCGGGCGTGGCGAATGGCTGCGCCGCCTCCAGGTGTCGGATGATCTCGCGGATCTGCGGACCGTAGAGGCCATCGGCCTTGTAGACCTCTTCCACCAGACGGCCACCGCGCTTCACCAGACGGGAGTTGAGACCATACTGCTCGCGGAAGCCCTTCAGGTCGGCCATCGACACCCCCGAGTAGAGGTTGTTGGCACTGGCCAGCAGCAGATCCTCGCCGGGTGCGGGATTTTTGTTGGTCACAATCGGGTCCACGGCCGGATCGAAGAACATCGGCTGCAGCCGGGCCAGCATCGCCTCGAGCGTTTCACCCTCGGGTGTCGTGAAACGTGCCCCCTGCCCCGCCGCCGCAGTCACCGCCGCACGGAACGCCTCGGGCGTGCAGGTCAGCACAAACTTCCGGGCGGTCAGGTTGTTGTACGGGCCATTGTTGAGCCAGAACAGCTTCGTGTAGCGCGTAATCTCCGCCAGCGTGGCGGCATCCACGCCCGACGGGTGCGCCACAATCTGCTCCAGCACCCCCCGCATCTCAAGCGCACGCGGATGCTTCTGGTCGATGTAGATATCACGCCCGGCCAGGACCGCCTGAGTCAGGTGGTAGATGAGCGTCTTCTCGCGCAGCGGCAGGGCCGAAAATCCATCGGCATACAACTGCACCACCGCGGCATCATCGACGCGTTCAAGGAGATACCGACGCTCGCCTGCAGGCGACGGGGTCGCCGACGAGGTCGGGGCCTCGGGGGTGGAGCATCCGGCAGACAGCAGCAGGGTCAGGAACAGCAGAAGGGATGCACGCATGGAATCGAAGCCTCGGTCAGAATAGTGTCCGGATGCACACCACCAACATCGTCGTGGAAGCCTGTGTCTCGACCGTGGACGAGGCCGTGGCCGCTGCACAGGGTGGAGCCCGGCGCCTCGAGGTGTGCGCCCGCCCGGACGAGCACGGCGTCACTCCCGATCCACTGGTACTGCACCAGATCCTCGCACGAGTCACGATTCCCGTGGTCGCGCTGATCCGCTGTCGACCCGGAGATTTTATCTACTCTGACGGGGAAATCGAGCGGATGACCGGTCAGATCCAGCAGGCCGTCGCCAGAGGCGTCGAGGGCGTCGCCGTCGGGGCGCTGACGAGCGACGGCGCCATCCACCGTCGGGCCCTGGCGTCCTGGGCCTGGGCCGCGCATCCGGCGACGGTGATCTTTCACCGGGCGTTTGATGACGTGCGAGACCCGGACTCCGCCCTCGAGGACCTGTGCGACTTCGGCGTGGCCCGTCTGCTCACATCGGGCGGAGCCCCCACGGCCACCGAGGGCACCGCGGTCCTGCGGCGCCTGGTGGCGCGCGCGGGCACCAGCCTCACCGTAGTCGCCGCAGGCACGGTGCGTCCGCACTCGGTCGCGCAGATCCTGCGCGAGACCGGCGTACGCGAGGTGCATGCGCGCCTGACATCGGAGGCAGACACGCGCGCCCTGGTCGACGCCGCCCTTACGGCTGGCGCGGGCTGGACCCGGCCCCTCTGAGCTTGTCGATACGGGCCTGCAGACGGGCGTTGCCACCCAGCTGCGCCACAGCCGCTTCGAGCGCCGCAATCGCATCCGACGGACGGCCCAGCTGCTCGAAGGCGTCGGCCAGCAGCGAGACGCGCCGCGAGACCGCCGCGCGATTGGCCGGATCCGGCACGGCACCGGTCAGGATGCGGAGCGCAGCCTCAGGGGCCTTCCGATCCACCAGCTGCGACTCGGCAGCCATCAGCTGCACCTCGACATCTGACGGGAATCGCTCGGCCAGCATGTCCGCGAGCGCGGCAGCCTGTTCGGCACGGCCCGCCTTCCGGTCGGCCTGCGACTGGTGATACGCCCCCGCAATCAGCAAACGCTCGACATCGCGCGGGTCGCCGCTGCGGATGCCCACGCCACCCGCATACGCATAGACGAGGTCGCCGCCATGCTCACCGGCCTCGTACACCAGGAAGAGCGCCATCAGGCCAAACGCCGCTGACGCGGCATGCACCAGCCGCACACGGGGATTGCGGCGCAGGGCCAGCGCCACCAGTTCCAGCGCGGCGACCACCAGCAGCCCGTTGCGCGCACGCTCACCCCATTCCTCGTGCTCGACCACAGCGGGCCGCGCACCCGGCACGCGCTCGACCGGCCCATGGGCATCGTCGCCCGACGTGACTGCGGCCACTGATGTCGCAGCCGCCACGATGATGAGCAGTGCCGCCGCCGGACCGGCAAATGCCACGCGACCGGTCAGTGACACCAGACGCAGCAGCACGCCCACCACAGTGAGCGCAACGGTGAAGTGAACAATGATGGGGTGCAGTTCGGCCATGCGCGAATTATACGACCCGACGGATTACACTGCGCGCATGTCTGCATCGGTCATCGTCGTCACAGGTGCCAGCAGCGGCATCGGCGCCGCCACGGCACGGCATCTCGCTGGGGAAGGGCACACGGTCGTCCTGGTGGCCCGCCGGCGGGATGCGCTCGAGGAGATTGCCCGGTCGTGCCAGGGCCCCACGCACACCATCGTGGCCGACATGACCCGCCGGGACGATGCCGACCGCGTCGCCGCGTCAACGCTGGCCGAGGCCGGCCGCATCGATGTGTGGATCAACAACGTCGGCCGCGGCATCACGCGGATGCCCTCGGCCCTCACGGCCGACGACATCCAGCACATGATGGACGTCAATGTGCTGACGGCCCTCTACGGCATGCAGGCGGTGCTGCCGCACTTCCGCGACCGTGGCACCGGCCACATCATCAACGTGTCGTCGATGCTTGGCCGCCTGCCCTATGCGCTGCCTCGTTCCGCGTACACGGCGGCCAAGCACTTCCTGAATGCCCTGACGATCATGATGCGCGACGACGTGCAGGCGACGCATCCCGGCATCCAGCTGACGCTGGTCTCGCCGGGGGTGGTCTACACCGACTTCGGCCTCAACGCCGAACATGGCGGTGCCGACTCGCGATCGTTCCCCGGGGGACAGCTGCCGGAGGATATCGCACGCGTCATCAGCCAGGCGATCGCAACGCGGGTGCCCGACCTCTACACGCGCGCAGGTGCTGCGGCCCAGGTGGCCGAGTACTATGCGCAGCTCGGGATCGACCCCGTCTGAGTCGCCCGTCGCGCAGGCCGTCATGACGGTTGCATGATCCACCTCGCCCGCGCGGCCGCTGCCGTGTGCCCCTGACCCGCTCGACGTGCAGGTATCCCATACATGCACCGTCGTGCATGATTATTCGTCTCGCACCTGCCCGCTGCTGTCTGATATCGTCGGGGGCTGCTGTGAGGCCGAAACACCGGCACACAGCCCGTCGGCGTTTTTCTGGAAGGAACACGAATAATGATGCGAATAATGAGGGGAATGGCTGCGGCGATGGCCCTGACCCTGTGGCTGCCCGCGGCGGCAGCCGCACAGGGCGGCAGCGCCGGTACGACCGGCACAATCTTCGGACGTGTGAGCGACGCCAGCAGCTCGGTGCTGCCAGGCGTGACGGTCACGGCATCGAGCCCGGCGCTCATCACGTCACAGACGCAGGTAACCGGCGACAACGGCACCTACCGCTTCCCGGCGGTACCGCCGGGCATGTACACCCTGACGTTCGAGCTGCCCGGCTTCAGTACCGTGCGTCGCGAGGGCATCCAGATCACCCTCGGCTTCAATGCCACGGTCAATGCCGAACTGGCAGTGGCCACCCTGCAGGAAACGGTCACCGTGACCGGGGCCTCACCGGTCATCGACACTACGGCGACGAGCGTGCAACAGAACTTCAAGCTCGAGCAGCTCAATTCCATTCCCAACGGTCGCGACATGTGGGCGCTGCTCGCGGCGACGCCTGGCGTGGTCATGTCACGCATCGATGTCGGCGGCAACCGCGCCGGCAACCAGACGGGCTATACCGCCTACGGACTGACCGGGCAGGTGCGTGTCTCGGTGGAAGGCATCAACACCACCGAAGGCACCGGCGGTGCCGGGTTCTACTTCGACTACGGGTCGTTCGAGGAAGTGTTCCTCGGCGTGGCCGGTCAGGGCGCCGAGGCGGCGACGCCCGGCGTGCAGTCGCAGTTCCTGGGCAAGTCGGGCGGCAACCGGTTCGCCGGCGAACTCTACCAGGACTTCTACAACAACAGCTTCCAGGCCTCGAACCTCGACCAGGCTCAGCTGGCGGCCGGCCTGCGCCCGGGCAGCAACGAAGTGCAGAGCTACTACGACACCAACATGAACCTCGGCGGCCCCATCAAGCGCGATCGCGCCTGGTTCCATTTCTCCTGGCGCAAGCAGTTCAACGCCGTCGAGCAGACACAGTTCAACTTCGACAAGACGTTCGACACGTGGAACACCAACCCGTCGGCAAAGCTGACGTATCAGCTCAACCCAAACCACAAGCTGGTGGCCTACTACCAGTGGAACATGAAGACGCAGCCCAATCGTCTGCCGCTCGGCGCGTATTTCTACGACAACGAAGGGCAGACGGTCCGGCAGGAGTCGCCGAGCTGGGTCTGGAAAGGCGAGTGGAACGGCACCCTCAGCAACAAGCTCTTCGTCGAGGCGCGCTTCGGTGATTTCGGCTACTGGGATCCGCGCCGCGCCAACAGCGACGAGCAGTACTTCTGGCGCGACAGCGGCTCGCTCCAGCTGGTCGGGGCACACGCGCAGAGCCAGAATGATCGTGACCGCAAGCAGGCCACCGGCGCTGCCACGTACTTCCTCGACACCCGCGCCGGGTCACACACTCTCCGCATGGGCGGCGAGTTCTACCTCGAGAGCCAGTGGGGCGGCCGGCAGCAGAATGTCGGCGGCAATATCGAGCACATCTACGTGAATGGCCGTCCCAGCCAGGTCATCTTCGGCATCCCGACCGCGCTGTCCGTCAGCGGGCGCCGCGCGAGTGACGATGGCGACCTGCTGGTGGTGAACAAGCTCGACCAGCAGGATCTGTTCATCAACGACACGTGGGCCATCGGCCGCGTCACCATCAACGCCGGCGCCCGCTGGGACCGCTACCGCGGCTGGATGCCCGAGAACCGCCAGATCGCCTACAGCATCGGACCGGTCAGCGTCCCGGAACAGGTCTTCCCCGAGCGCGAGTTCTTCGTATGGAACTCGTTCGGGCCCCGCATCGGCGTCACCTACGACGTGTTCGCGAATGGCCGTACCGTCATCAAGAGCAGCTACGGCCTGTTCTGGCACAACCCCGGCCCCAGCGTCGGCGCGGATGCCAACCCCAACCAGAACAACAAGAGCGTCACGTACAACTGGAACGATGCCAACGGCGACAAGCGCTTCCAGCTGGGTGAACAGGTGGGTGCGCCCACGAACACGACGCTGGCGGGCACGATTCAGTTCGACCCGAACACCACGCAGCCGTATTCGCACGATGTCTCGGCCTACCTCGAGCAGCAGCTGCCCGGGAACATCGGCTCGCGCGTCGGCTTCGTCTACAAGACCGAAGACGACCTGATCTCGTCCTACAACCCGGGACGCCCGATTTCGGCCTACACCACCCCGTTCCCCTTCACGGACATCGGCGAGGACGGCAGGGCCGGCACGGCCGACGACCGGGTGATCACGCTGCTCGGCGTGCCGACCGCGCAGGCCGCCAACTTCCCCATCACCAACGTGACGATGAACACCGACCGGTTCTCGCGTTACAAGACGGTGGAAGCCTCGATGATCAAGCGCCAGGGCAACCGCTGGACACTGCAGATGGGCGGCAGCCACACCTGGGCCCTCGACTTCCCCGGCGCCTATCCGAACGACCCGAACGGCCAGTTCGATGAGCCAACCACCCGCTGGGATTTCAAGGTGTCCGGCAGCTACGAAGCGCCGTTTGGCATCCGGGTGTCCCCGCTGGTGCGCCATCAGGCCGGTCAGAACTTCGCCCGCCAGATTTCGGTGGGCTCAGCTGCTGCCACCGCCGCCGGTGCCATCTACGCCGGCACCATCTACGCCGAGCCTCGGAACAGCCGACGCCAGGACAACATCACGGTGTTCGACATCCGCGTCGACAAGGCCTTCGCGCTGAAGGGCACCCTGCGCCTGCGCCTGCTGGCGGATGCGTTCAACATCACGAACAACAACGCCGTCGAGACCCGCACGGTGACGACCGGCACGGCGTTCCTGCGGCCGACGGCCGTGCTGTCGCCGCGCACGTTCCGTATCGGCGCCCGCCTCAGCTTCTAACCACCGGATGCCCGGGGACATGGCCAGACGGCCGTGTCCCCGGCTCCGCTCACCGCCGTCGCAGCACCACCACATCCGACGCGGTCGTCACCCACATCCCCGGCAGCGTCGTCGCGCGTTCGGCCGCTTGCGTCCGCTGTCCCCGGTAGGTCGCCTGCAGCAGGGCCCGAAGTGTGTCGGGGTCAAACCACAACGTCTGCCGCACCCGCACCTGTGCCTCGCCGTGGAAGCCATCGGCGTGGGCCTCGATGACCGCCGTCAGTCGATCACGGGTATGCCCGGCCCCGTGCAGGGCCTGCCGAAGCTCGTGCAGGTCGTCTGCCGCGGGCACGGCCACGACGAGGAGGCCGCCGGGCCGCAGCACACGGGCCGCCTCGGCCGGATGCCGGCGCGCGTGCAGCGACAGCGCCACGGTTACCGACTGGGGCTGCAGGGGCCAGTGGCGGTCGGCATTGGCCACCACGATGGTCGCCCCGGGCGCGCGACGGATGGCACGCCGTGCCGCGTCGCTCGACAGGTCGATACCCACCCGGATGCCTGCCCAGCCCTCGGCCAGAGAGGCGAGGGTGTCGCCCGTGCCGCAGCCGACGTCGAGCAGCACCTCGTCGGCCGCCCGCACCGCCTCGGCGGACACGCGGTCGCCCAGCCACTGGTTGAGGGCCCGCCCCACCCCTGCGGCGCCGAGGACAGCACGTGCGGCCACGGCCTCGGCCGAGTCGCCCGGCTGCGCCGAGCGCCGGTCCTGCGGCTGCAGGAGGTTCACGTAGCCCTCGCGCGCCATGTCGAAGCTATGCCCGTGGGTGCACCGCCAGGTGCGCCCCTGAGACTCGAGAGAGGCCCCGCAGGTGCGGACGCTGCACTGCAGCGGTGCCGATGTCATTCGCCGATCGTATCGCGGCCGCGCTATCCTGTACGACTATGCTGCGCGCCGGAATCGTCGGTCTGCCCAATGTCGGCAAGTCGACCCTCTTCAATGCCGTCACCCGAACACGCAAGGCCGAGGCGGCCAACTATCCCTTCTGCACCATCGACCCGAACGTCGGGATGGTCACCGTGCCTGATGCGCGCCTCGCGGTGCTGCAAGGCATCGCGAAGACCTCGGTGGTCATCCCCGCCGCCATCGAGTTTGTCGACATCGCCGGCCTTGTGAAGGGCGCCAGTCAGGGCGAGGGCCTCGGGAACAAGTTCCTCACCCACATCCGCGAAGTCGACGCCATCGTCCAGGTGGTGCGCTGCTTCGAGGATGAAGACGTACACCATGTGTCGGGCACCGTCGATCCGGTGCGTGACATCGAGGTCATCAACACCGAGCTGATGCTGGCCGACCTTGATTCGGCCACCCGCAAGCGCGAACGCGTGGCCAAGGACGCCAAGCGGGGTGACAAGGACGCGCAGGCCGAAGAGGCCGTGCTCAACAAGCTCATCGAGGCACTCGAGGCCGGTCGTCCGGCGCTGACGGTCGACCTGACGGCCGACGAGCGTGCCATTGCGCGGCAGTGCTTCCTGCTGAGCGACAAGCCGACGATTTTCGCCTGCAACGTGCGCGACAGCGAACTGGCCACGGCCGATGCCAATCCCTACGTCCAGCGCGTGCGCGACTACGTGCGCACGCATCTGTCGTGCGAGGCCGTCGTCATCTCGGCGCAGATCGAGAGCGAGCTCATCGACCTCAGCGAAGAGGAAGGCACCGCGTTCCTGCAGGAGCTGGGCGTGCGTGAAAGCGGGGTGGGCGCGCTGATCCGCGCGACCTATCACCTGCTCGGCCTGCAGACCTACTTCACCGCGGGCGAAAAGGAAGTGCGCGCCTGGACGATTCACGTGGGCGACACGGCCCCGAAGGCGGCCGGCGTCATTCACTCTGACTTCGAGCGCGGCTTCATCAAGGCCGAGACGGTCGCCTACGACGATCTGGTCGCCTGCGGCTCGGTGGCTGCGGCCCGCGAGAAGGGCCTCTACCGGATGGAAGGCAAGGAGTACGTCGTGAAGGACGGCGACGTGCTGGTGTTCAAGTTCAACGTCTGAGGTCTCTCACCCCGGTAGTGAGCGAACCGCCGCCGCGCACGAACGGCAACCGTCATTCCGCTCGCCTGGCCTTCTCCTGCCGTTCAGAAGCGGAATCACCCCTGCTCGCGCTGCGGGAGACGGGCATAACACTGTCCTGTGGTCTGTCGCATCGCGCTCCCCTAGCGTTGGGCAAACCTCCAACAACATCCCCATCCTCGATGACCGTGGAAACACCCCCACGCACATGGGGAAAACGGAAAATGCGGATCCGATACGCAAAATCCGGGGGAAACACCCCCACTCGCGTGGGGAAGACCCCGGACCATCCCCCTGCTGCGGCACTACACCGGAAACACCCCCACTCGCGTGGGGAAGACACCTGGCCGGCCTCGATCATCCGGTGCGGTGCAGAAACACCCCCACTCGCGTGGGGAAGACACGGATTCGGGCACCAAATAGCCGCCGTTTTCAGAAACACCCCCACTCGCGTGGGGAAGACCACACGAGTGCGCCTTCGGTCAGGCTCTGCGTGGAAACACCCCCACTCGCGTGGGGAAGACACGGCTTGCGTGACTGGATGGACGACATGGAGAGAAACACCCCCACTCGCGTGGGGAAGACTCGGTCACGTCAGGCCCGCCGTCGTGCAGCAGGGAAACACCCCCACTCGCGTGGGGAAGACACGACCCGCCCGACCCAGCCAGCACACGGCGTGGAAACACCCCCACTCGCGTGGGGAAGACTCGTGCCGCGCGTTAATCCGCACGATCTTCCCGGAAACACCCCCACTCGCGTGGGGAAGACTGACTCAGCGTCACGGTCAGGGCGGCATGACTGGAAACACCCCCACTCGCGTGGGGAAGACGGGGTTGTGCGAACTGTAAAGGCCTCCGGCCTAGAAACACCCCCACTCGCGTGGGGAAGACGAGCCGATCAAACCGAGCGTATCGTCGACGATGGAAACACCCCCACTCGCGTGGGGAAGACGGACAGCCGATCGACCTGCAGCCGTTTCAGGCGGAAACACCCCCACTCGCGTGGGGAAGACCGTCTTCAGCGTCAACCGGTCACGGCTCACGAGGAAACACCCCCACT
>JBIIDF010000194.1:0-5891 GCA_044238535.1 Vicinamibacterales bacterium | reverse complement strand
CACCGTGACTGCCTCATGCCCGCCTGCGGTCACGTCCGAGGCGGCGTTCGCGCGCAGCATCCGTGCGGTACCCGCCAGGTGCGTCTCGATACAGGCACGGGCATCGCGGTCGGCCTCGACACGTGCCTCGGCGCGCCGGTCGAACAGCGACGTCTGCACGGCGGCCGCTCCCGTGCGTGTGAGTGCCGCCCTGATCTGCGCAATGCGATCCGCGGCCGCGCCTGCGCCCGCGGGGGCCGTGGCCGCACGGGCAGCGCCGCGACACGCCTCGATCACCCGCGGGTCGGCCGCGACGTGGCGGACGATGCGTGCCCAGGGGGCCCGGACGAGGACCTCGGGACGCAGCCGGACCTGCACCGCCACCACCTGCTGATGCTGGACCTGCCCGTCCGGCGAGAGCTGACGGACCACCGCCGCCACCGTCAGCGCGTGTGTGTGCCGCCGGGGCGGCACGACCCAGACCCCGGCGAGGGCGCGCCGCGGGTCGCCGTCCTGTCCCAGGGTGCGCCAGTGTCGTTGCTGATGCACGCGGGCGGCCAGCGCCCCGCTGGAACACGCGGCGTCGGGCGTGGTGGTGCGGGCGTGCAGGGCGGCGTCGGCGAGCGCCCGATGCTGGTGCAGCGTGCGCTGCATGGCCTCCTCTGCCGGCATGCGGGTCGACAGCACCAGGGCATGCACACGCCGCTGCTGACCGAGGCGGTCAACCCGTCCGAAGCGCTGCTCGAGCCGATGGGGGCGCCAGGGCCAGTCGAGGGTCACGACCAGGCGCGCACGGTGCTGCAGGTTGAGGCCTTCGCCCGCGACATCCGTGGTCAGCAGCATCCGCGTGGCTCCCCTGAGGAACGTGTCGATGACATGCGCCCGCAGTTCCGGGGCCAGACCACCGTGCAGCACACCTGCGCGCACGCCTGACGGGAGCGCGCGGGCGGTGGCGACGACCGTGGCGCGATACTCGGAAAAGACGACCAGGGGCTCGCGCGTACGACGCAGCAGCCGCCGCAGGGCGCGGTGCTTGGCGCCGCCGTCGGGCAGATCGGCCAACGCGCAGAGCGAGACCAGGTGCTGGCGTTCGTCGGCCGCGCTGTCGAGGCCCGCGTGGCCCGACCACGGCTCGGCATCTTCGTCATCTTCCTCGCCCGCGAGTGGCGCGAACAGCGACGGGTACGGGTCGCGTTGGTCAGGAGCCGCGGCGTCCAGTGAGGCCAGCCGGCGTTGCAGCGTGTCCCTGAGGGCGCCCGGACTCGAGGCCAGCCGCCTCGTCAGCACGGTGCAGAGCAACTGCAGACCGGGCTCGCCGCGGGCCGGTCCACGTCGCAGGGCCTGCAGATACGCGTCGAGGCGCGCATACAGATGCCACTCGTCCCCCGAGACGTGCACAGGCAGCACCTTGACGGATCGTCCCGGAGTCGACACACCCAGGATGCGGCGTGTGCGGCGAAACACCCGCAGCGGGGCCTCACGCGGGTGACCGGTCTCGCCCAGTCGGCACAGGGCCTCGAAGTGCGCGGTATCACCCGTGTGTGGCGTGGCGCTGCACAGCACCACCCACGGTGTTCGGGCGGCCAGGTGCGCGACCAGCGCTCCACGGGCAGTCGCCGGCGCGGCATGATGCGCCTCGTCCACCACCAGCACGTCGAGGCCTACCGCGTTCAGCGATGCCCAGGCCGTGGGCTGCTTGGCCAGGTCAATCGACGCGACCGTCACCGCCGCCTGCTGCCACGGGTTTCCGGCCGCCGCCGGGCGATGCTGCCACCGCTGCAGGTCCAGGGCCGTCACACGGCCGGTGTCGAGATGGAAGCGCGTCCGCAGGGTCTCGAGCCACGCCGGTGCCAGCGCCACCGGTGCCAGCACCAGCGCGCGTCGCATCAGGCCCCGCGCGCGCAGTTCGGCCACGATCAGTGCGGCTTCCACCGTCTTGCCCAGTCCGACATCGTCGGCCAGCAACACGCGCGTGGTGCCGTGCAGCACTGCCGACACTGGCGCCAATTGCCAGGGATGCACGTCAATCTCAGCGTCGACCACGCACCACAGCTGGTCGTGCCGTCGCTCGGCAGCGAGCGCAGCCAGCACGCGCCGCACCGCCCGGCGCCGGGGCGCGCGCCGCACGCGTGGTTCAGCTGCCGGAGGCAGGGGATCGTGCGGCCAGATCAGCGCGCACGAGTCGACAGGCCCCGCCCCGTCTGCCGCACGCAGCGTGACCCAGGTGCCCTGTGCACCAGGTTCCGTCCGGTCGACGCGCCAGACACGGCCACGCGCGCGGACATGGTGACCGACGTTGGGGGTCTGTGAAGGAAAGTGCACCGCCTGCTCCCGGGGGGCGTCGCAGTTCCCGCGATGACCGCGGGACAGGACGACCCGTCACCGGGATACAGGCAAGACGAGTGCCGGCCGACTCAGGCCTTGATGAATTCGACCGTGACCAGCGTGCTGATGCCGCCGCGGGCGCTGAAGTCGCCCATGATGGTCATGCGCCGGGGCTGGCACACGCCAACCAGGTCGTCGAGGATTTGATTGGTGGCGGCCTCATAGAAGATGCCGCGATTGCGGTATTCAAGCAGGTAGTACTTCAGCGACTTCAGTTCAATGCACGTGGCATCGGGCACGTATCGGATGCGAATCGTGCCGAAGTCGGGCAGGCCCGTCTTCGGGCACATCGACGTGAACTCGGGGCAGTCGATCGCAATTTCATACTCGCGTTCGGGACGCGGATTGGGAAACGTTTCAAGCAAAGTTACCGGATTGTCAGCCACCCTGCGATTGTGTACTGATGAAGTGTCTGCGCGCAATTGACACCGCGCGTCGCCGACACTAGCATCCACCACACCTGAACGTCCGATACATCATGGAGACCACGATGGCCGAGGCCCGGCGCATGGGCAAGTCTGAACTCTACGCGCATTTTGCCGATCGTTTCGACATGAAGCGCGCAGACGTCCGGGCCATGTTCGAGGAACTCAGCGCACTGTGCCAGGCCGAGTTGCATCGCGCGGGCGAGTTCACGGTGCCGGGGATGGTCAAGGTGGTGGTGCAGCGGCGCAAGGCCCGCATCGGCCGCAATCCGGCCACCGGCGAAGACATCCGCATCCCCGCCAAGACGGTGGTCAAGGCCCGGATCGTCAAGCAACTGAAGGACGCCGCGCTGCCCCGCCGGTAGTTCGGCGGTCGCCCCCCGTGTGCCGTCGCTGTAGGATGGGCACATGACCATGGCTATGGGCCTCACGCTGCTGGCGCTGGGCATCGCGCTGGTGACGCACCTGCGGGCCCGGGCGCTGGCCCGGCGCCTTGACGTCCTCACCGACCTCTACTGGGAATTGAAGTACGACCACGGCATGCTCAAGGCGCAGGTGACCCCGCCGGCCCCCCCCGCCCCGGTGCCGGTGGCCTTCGTGCCGCTGACCGCCATCAAGAAGCCCGGCGCATGATGACCAGAAGGCGGGTGCCGTCGCTTGACGCTGCCGCAGGTTCCAAGCGACAGTGAGAAGTTACCGGGGGCCGTGAGGCGGATGACGCCCGGCGCTCACTGGAAGGAGTACTGACTGTGGCCCATGAGTTTGATGTTGTTGTCGTCGGCGCGGGAACCGGCGGATATGTCGCGGCCATTCGCGCGTCGCAGCTGGGGCTCAAAGTGGCCGTCGTCGAAAAACAGAAGGCCCTGGGCGGCACCTGCCTCATCTGGGGCTGCATTCCCACCAAGGCCCTGCTCGAGCACGCGCACGCCCTTAAGGTCGCCCAGGGCGCGGCCGAATGGGGCCTGACGGGTGTGGACGGCAAGGCCGTGGGCATCAGCATGCCGGCCGTGCATGCGCGGAAAGACAAGATGATCACCGGGCTCACCGGTGGCATCGAAATGCTGTTCAAGAAGAACAAGATCGAGTGGGTCAAGGGCACAGCCCGCCTCACCGGCCAGGGCGGCGTCGAGGTGGCCCTGCACGACGGCACCACGCGGGCCCTCCGGGCGACGAAGGAAATCATCGTCGCCACAGGGTCGGCCCCGCGCAGCGTCCCCGGCATCACCGTGGACCGCAAGCACATCATCTTCAGCGACGAGGCTATCCATCTCGACCACGTGCCGGCGTCGATTGCCATCATGGGGAGCGGCGCCGTCGGCGTCGAGTTCGCCTCGATTTTCCGCAGCTACGGCAGCGAGGTGACGATCATCGAACTGCTGCCCCGGCTCGTGCCCGGCGAGGACGAGGCCATCTCGGCCGACCTCGAAAAAACATTCAAGCGTCGCGGCATCAAGGTGCACACCGGCACCAAGGTGACGAGCGCCACCGCCACGGCTACCGGCGTGACCGTCGAGATGCAGGGGGCCGACGGCAAGACGCAGACGGCCAGCGTCGAACACCTGCTCGTGGCCACCGGCCGCGGACCGGTCACCGACGGACTCGGGGCCGAGGCCCTGGGCATCCGCATGGACCGCGGCTACATCGTCGTCGACGACATGTTCCGCACGAACGTGCCCGGAATCTCGGCCATCGGCGATGTCATCACGATGGGTGGTCCGCACTATCAGCTGGCGCATGTCTCGTCGATGGAAGGCATCCTGCTGGCCGAGCGCATCGCCGGTCACCACGTGACGCCCATCAACTATGACCACGTGCCCCGGTGCACCTACTGCGATCCGGAAATCGGCAGCGTGGGCTACACCGAGGCCCAGGCCCGCGAGAAGGGCTATGACGTCACCGTGGGCGTGTTTCCGTTCCGCGCCCTGGCCCGTGCACGCATGGCCGGCGAGACCGATGGCTTTGTGAAGATCGTTGCCGAAAAGAAGTACGACGAGATTCTGGGCGTGCACATCATGGGTCCGCGGGCGACCGAGCTGGTGGCCGAGGCCGTCATGGCCCTGCGCATGGAGTGCACCGTCGAGGAACTGGTGAAAACCATCCACGCGCACCCGACCATGTCGGAGGCGGTGGGCGAGGCTTCGCACGCGGCGCACGGAGCAGCCATTCACATCTAGCCCCGGGGGCTTCTGCACCATGTCAACACCCGTGCTCATGCCCCAGATGGGCGAATCGATTGCCGAAGGCACGATCGTCCGATGGATCAAGAAGGTCGGAGACAGCGTCGACCGCGACGAACCGCTGTTTGAAATCTCCACCGACAAGGTCGACGCCGAGATTCCGTCACCGGTCGCAGGCGTGCTGCTGGAGATCACGGCGCGTGAAGGCGAGACGGTGCCGGTCAATACACCGGTCGCCACCATCGGTGCGCCGGGCAGCCAGCCGGTGGCGGCACCCACCGCACCGGTCACCGTGGCGTCGGCGCCCGCCGCCAGTGCGGCCACGGCCACTGCGGCTACCGCGGCAGCGCCGGTGACCAGCGTCGAGGCACCCGGCCGTGGAGCCGTGCCAGCCCTCACGGGCGGAGCACGGCAGCGATCGTCACCCCTCGTACGCCGCATCGCCCGCGAGCATCAGATCGACATCGCCCGCGTGCCCGGCACGGGGGCGAACGCGCGCGTGACCAAGAAGGACATCCTGGCCTTCATCGCTCGAGGCGGAATGGCGACCGCCGCTCCGGCTTCGGCCGCAGGGGCCCCGGCCCATGTTGCCGCCCAGGTCGTGCGCCTCGCAGGCGACCGCGTCGAGCCCATGTCGGTCATGCGCCGCAAGATTGCCGAGCACATGGTGTTCAGCAAGCACACATCGGCGCATGTCTACTCGGTGTTCGAGATCAACTACTCGCGCGTCGATCACATCCGGCGTACGAAGAAGGATGAATACGAACGCGCGGGTCTCAAGCTGACCTACACCACGTTCATTGCCAAGGCGCTCGTCGACTGCCTGCGCCGGCATCCGATGCTGAATGCGTCCATCGACGGGGCCAACGTCGTCTACCGCGGATCGGTCAACCTCGGCATCGCCGTGGCGCTCGAGCACGGACTG
>JBIIDF010000193.1:0-5893 GCA_044238535.1 Vicinamibacterales bacterium | reverse complement strand
GACCACGCCCGGCGGCACATCGGACGCACCGTCGACATCAGTGTGACCAGCGTGCTGCAGACATCGGCGGGCAAGATGATTTTCGGACGTCTCCATGAGAGTGTGACGGGGCCCGGCCCTGTCGCAGTGGCTGTGTCGTCAGGTGGCCAGTGATGATTGATGTGGTGCACCTGATCTGGACGGTCGTGTTCCTGATTCCTGTGATTGGAATCGCGACGATGATCTTCGGCGCGGCCTCGCTGGTGTCGACCCTGGCCGACCGGCGCGGGTATACCGCCCATGCCATCGCGCGTGGATGGGCCCGCCTCATCCTTGTCGTGACCCGCGTGCAGGTGACGGTCGAGGGACTGCAGCACCTCGAGCCGGGAAAGACGTATGTGTTCGTAGCGAACCACCAGAGTCTCTACGACATTCCGGTGCTGTTCTCGGCGTTGCCCTTCCAACTACGCATCATCGCCAAGGACTCGCTGGGGCGGGTGCCGGTCATCGGGGCGCACCTGAAGCGATCCGGGCACATGCTGGTCGACCGCAGTCGGCCCGATCGGGCCGGCATCTTCGGATGGGCGGGACGCCTGATGCGTGACGGTCTGTCCCTGATCGTGTTTCCGGAGGGCACACGAAGCCGTGATGGTCGTGTGCAGCCCTTCAAGGGCGGGAGCTTTTATCTCGCGATGCAGGCTGGTCTGCCGCTGGTGCCCCTGTCGGTGGTGGGCAGCCGGCACGTCATGCGCAAGGGGGAACTGACGGCGCGGCCAGGGCGCGTCTCACTTGTGATTCATCCGCCGGTCGAGACCCGCCAGAGCGATGCGCCGTCAGCCAGCGAGGTGCGGGCGCTGGCTGAGCAGGTGCGCCAGGTCGTCATCACGGGCGGGCCTGACGCCGAAGCCAGCCGCTAACGTGAGGCCCGCAGGCTGCGCACCACTTCGAAAACCAGCGGGAGCACTGACACGCCGACGATACCCAGCACCACCAGTTCGAAATTGTCCTTCACCACCGGGATATTGCCGAAGGCGTAGCCGGCACCAGCGCACACGGCGACCCAGAGGACCGCGCCCACCACGTTGAAGAGGGCAAAGGTACGATACGGCATGTCAGCACCGCCAGCCACGAACGGCACGAACGTGCGGACGATGGGCACGAATCGCGCGAGGATGACCGCCTTGCCCCCGTGGGTCACGAAGAACTCATGGGCGCGGGCCACGTGCTCGCGCTTGACGAACCGCGTCAGCCATCCGGTGCGTGCGGCGTCGTGGGACAGGAACTGGTGCGCCAGCCGACGACCGACGGCGTAGTTGACGGCATCCCCCAGAATTGCTGCCGCGATCAGGAGCACCGCCAGCATATCCAGTCGCAGCGCGCCTGTGGCTGCGAGCGCCCCTGCCGCAAACAGCAGCGAGTCACCCGGCAGGAACGGCGTGACCACCAGGCCCGTTTCGGCGAAGATGATTGCGAACAGAATGCCGTAGAGGACCGTGCCGTACTGGCTGGCCCAGAGGGCGAGTTGTTCATCGGCATGCAACAGCAGGTCAAGCATCAGCCCTGTAGTCTACACGCACCGGCGGGTACAATACGGCTCCATGACGGTGCTGCCCCTGTTCTCGGTTGACGCGGCGATGGCCACGGTCGTGCGTCCCGCGGTGCTCTGGTGGGACGGCGCACGCGTCACCGACCACTCGGAGGTGCTCGACCGGGAATTGCCGGCCGCTGAGGAGCGCGTTCGCAACATGCCTCCCGAAGAAACGGCCGCCGTGCGAACCATGTACAAGCGCATCGGTCTCGACCCGACCCGAACCCGCCCATCGAATGAGGCGTTGCTGCGGCGTGTGCGGAAAGGCGACCGTTTGCCTCGCATCAACACGATGGTCGACGTCATCAACTGGTGCTCGGTCGAAACGCAGTTGCCCTACGGGCTGTACGACCGGGCCCTCATGCACCCGCCCGTGACGCTGCGTCTCGGAGTGCCCGGAGAGGAGTACGCGGGTATCCGGAAGGACACCGTGCACGTGGGAGGGCGGCTGGTCGTGGCCGATGCCGACGGAGCCTTCGGCAATCCCACGTCCGATTCTGCCCGGACGATGGTGACGGCGGCGACGGCCGACGCGCTGGTGGTGGTGTACGCGCCTGCCGACGTGAGCCAGGGTCGTCTGACGCAGGTGCTGGATCTGACCGCGGGGCGGCTGCTGCTCGCATGCGGGGGGCGTGAGGCCGGTCGATGGATCGCGTGATGCCACGGCCGCGGACGTCCGCACTCATCGCCGCGGGAGGGCAGGGTCTCAGGCTTGGCGCGCCTGAGCCCAAGCAGTTTCTGGTGCTGGGCACCCAGACCATTCTCGAGCACAGTATTGAGCGGATGCTCGGACATCCGGGCATTGATGAGGTGGTCGTCGCATTGCCTGCCGACCGTGTGCCCACAGTGGCTGCCCGCTGTCGTGAGCGGGGGTGGCACCAGGTGCGCTGTATCGAAGGCGGTTCGCGGCGGCAGGATTCGGTCGCTGCAGCGTTCGCGGCCGCGCAGGTCGACGCCGAGGTGGTGGTGATTCACGACGCGGCCCGACCTTTTGTCTCGGCGGCACTGATTGATGCGACCATCGAAGCGGCCGTGACCCACGGCGCAGCCATTGCGGCACTGCCTGTGCGTGACACCGTCAAGCAGGCAGGAGGCGACCGAACGGCGCCTTCGCGACCAGTCACTGGCACCCTGCCTCGAGAGGATGTGTTTCTCGCGCAGACGCCGCAGGCGTTTCGGCGTGAGGTGCTGGCGAGTGCGCTGTCCGCGGAGCATCGCCCCGAGGTCACCGATGAGGCCATGCTGCTGGAAGCGCAGGGGCAGACGGTGTTTCTGGTTCCGGGAGAAGCCACTAACGTGAAAATCACCACACAGGACGACCTCGACTGGGCGCGGCGGCACGTCGACCGGGCCGGCACGATGCGGGTGGGGACCGGGTATGACTTGCACCGGCTGGTCGAGGGGCGGCCGCTGATTCTCGGTGGTGTGCGCATTCCCTTCGAGCGTGGCCTCGACGGTCATTCGGATGCCGACATCGTCTGTCATGCGGTGACGGATGCGGTACTCGGGGCGGCGGCACTGGGCGATATCGGCCGTCTGTTTCCCGACACCGAACCCCAGTGGAAAGGCGCCGACAGTGTGCAGTTGCTGGAGGCGGCGGTGGCGCATGTGCACCGGAACGGCGTCCGTGTGAGCAATGTGGATGTCACCGTGATTGCGCAGCGGCCGAAGCTGTTGCCGTATCTCGACGCCATGCGCGGTCGCCTGGCCGAGGCCTTGCAGGTGCCAGTGGCGGCGGTCAGCATCAAGGGCAAGACGAACGAACAGGTCGACAGCATGGGGCGTGGCGAGTCGATGGCGTGCCACGCCGTTGCACTGGTGGTGTCATGAGAGTCCGTTTCGCCCCGTCACCGACCGGGCATCTGCATGTCGGCAATGCACGTACGGCGCTATTCAACTGGTTGCTGGCCCGCGGGCACGGCGGCACGTTTATCCTCCGCATTGAAGACACCGACCTCGAACGCTCGACACGCCAGTCGGAACAGCGCATCCTCGACGACCTGCGGTGGATGGGACTGCAGTGGGACGAGGGCGTGGAGAGTGCCGGCGTTCTGGGGCCGTATCGACAGACGGAGCGGTTCGACATCTACCGCGCATACACCGAGCAGCTGCTGACCAGTGGTGCCGCCTATCGCTGCTTCTGTTCGGAAGACATGCTCGAGGCCGAACGACGCACGCAGCTGGCTGCCGGATTGCCACCCCGCTACGCCGGGACCTGCCGGAATCTGACGGCAGACGAGGTGGCCCGTCGCATCGGCGAGGGGCAGTCTGCGGTGGTGCGGCTGCGGGTACCGGCTCAGCGCGAGGTGCACTTTGACGACGAAGTGCGCGGTCGCGTCACCTTCCACACGGACGTCATCGGCGACCCCGTGCTGGTGCGGTCCGACGGCGTGCCTGCCTACAACTATGCCGTGGTCATCGACGACCATCTGATGCAGGTGACGCACGTGATTCGAGGCGAGGATCACATCTCGAACACGCCACGCCAGGTGCTGATTTACGAGGCGTTCGGATGGACACCGCCCGCCTTTGCCCACCTCTCGCTGGTTCTGGGACCGGACCACGCGCCCTTGTCGAAGCGCCACGGCGCCACGTCGGTCGCAGAGTTCCGCCAGAAGGGCTACCTGCCCGAAGCCCTCGTCAACTATCTCGCGCTGATCGGATGGTCACCGCGGCGCCTGCCCGATGGTGAGACGGCTGAGGAGGGCGTGCCCTCGTCTGATGAACTGGTGCCGGCCGTCGAGATGGCACGTCGGTTTCGGCTATCGGATGTCTCGCACAGCGCCGGCGTCTTCGACGAGCAGAAACTGGCCTGGGTCAACCGGCACTATCTCAAGCAGTGCGAGCCTGCGCGGCTGGTGCGGGAAGCGCTGCCGTTCCTGCAGGACGCCGGCCTGGTGACCGGTCCGCTGTCGGATGCCGCAGCGGCCTGGCTGCGCGATGTGCTGCCCCCGACAGTGACGTCCGTCGACCGCCTGGCGCAGATTCCCGAACGGCTCGTGACCATTTTCCAGATGAATGCCGACGCCGTGCTCGATACGCCGGCGCTGGCGAATGAACTCGCCGACCCGGCCGCTCGCGCGGTGGCGCTGGCGCTGGCCCGCCTGCTGGAGACCTCCAGTCCTCTCGAGTCGCGCGAGCAGTTCCGCGCGCTGGCGGCACAGGTCAAGGAGGCTACCGGCCAGAAGGGACGGGCCCTCTTCCATCCAATGCGTGTTGTCCTGACAGGGGCGGCCGAAGGGCCGGAGCTCGACCTGCTGGTGCCGGCCATTGACCGGGCGGCGGCCCTGCCGGCCGATGCCGGATTGTCTCCGGTTGTCAGCTGTCGCAGCCGCGCGATCGCAATCGCCACTCGGCTGACGAGACATTCGGCATAGAATCCCCCCGCGGGAGCCTGCGGCGCAGCATCGTCTCCCGGAGGAGAACTGATGTCCATGAAGGCTGGTGTGTATTCGGCGCTGCTGCTGGCGCTTGTGTCCGTGGCGGTTCTACAGGCGCAATCGCGCCAGGCGGCGGCCCCTGCGGCTGCGCCGGTCATCGACCTGACGGTGCAGGAAGGCACGTCCATGGCCGTGGCCATCTCCCCCGATGGCCGAACGCTGGCCATCGACCTGCAGGGCGGGCTCTGGACCGTGCCTGTTGCGGGTGGCGCGGCCACGCGCATCTCCGATATCTACGAAGACATCAGGCAGCCGGTATGGTCGCCCGATGGATCGGCGATCACGTATTTTTCGTACGCCGAGGGGAACTACGACATCTGGAGCGTCGCGCCGGACGGCAGTCAGCGCCGAAAGCTGACCTGGGGCGCCTTCGACGATCGCGAGCCGATGTGGTCACACGATGGTACGCGCGTCGTCTTCTCATCAGACCGTGGCGACCATCTTGGCAGCGACTACAACATCTGGGTGCTGGATGTGCGCACCGGAGACCTGCGTCAGCTGACGACCGACCCATCCGAGGACTACATGCCGACCTGGTCACCAGACGATCGCGAAATCGCGTTTGCGTCAAACCGCGAGGGCGGACGCAGCATCTGGGCAGTGTCCGTCGCCGACCTGAAGCAGCGGAAGGTGGTCACGTCAGAGACGGCACGCCTGGATGCGCCGTCCTACAGCGCCTCGGGCACGTTGGTGTATCACGCGACGACCGCCACGACGAGCCAGTATCTGGTCAACGGGACCGCCATCAGCGGTGATGAGAACGTGTTCGCGTTCCGGGCATCGTGGGCGTCTCCCACTGAACTGGTCTATGTGTCCGATGGACGTATCCGTCGTCGCACGATCGGTCAGGCATCTGCCGTCACGGTGTCGTTAACCGCGGCCTTGC
>JBIIDF010000192.1:0-5908 GCA_044238535.1 Vicinamibacterales bacterium | reverse complement strand
CCGGAGCGCTGCGTCGAGTACTGACAGCGGAGCCTCGTTGAGGCGCACCACGCGGAGGCCCATCACCATTCCTCCCGGCGTGGTGGCCTTCCACCACCAGAAGCCGGTGAAATACGCCAGCACGCCCAGCAGCGAATCGTCGAGCACTGGTGGCAGGAGCCAGTCGAACGACGTCGCCACGATGGCGAGCAGGACGCCGTCGATGAGCAAGGCGGCCCCGCGCTCGAGGAAACGCGCGCGGCGATAGCGCAACAGCGAGGCGGGTCCAGATGCGGCCGCTCCAGGGAGCGGGCCATCGGACGGGGGCAGCGGAGGCAGTGCCACAGGAAGCGGTGGCGACATGACGGGAGGCCTCGCGGTCATCGGGCGTTCGCGCTTCCACTGCTCGACGATCGTGAGCACCGCCGCGCCGACCGCCGCGAGCGAAATGACGGCGTAGCTGAGGAGCCCAACCACGGGGATGAGGTACGCCCCGGCGATCAGCAGCGTACCGACCGCAAAGCTCCGGAGGGCCGGGCCTCGGTCACCGGGTGCCTCAGCGTGCCAGACGCCGAACCCAATCGCGCGCGCGACGGCGACGCGCCCCACCAGTCCCGCGGCGAGCAGGGCCAGTCCCGCAAAGGGCAGCATCAGAAGGCCGACGACGGTGATGATCAGCAGGATCGAGACCGGCCCCCAGGCCATGAGCACGGCGAGCCCGGCAAAGACACTGGTGAGCGGGCGCCGCTGCAGGGTTGCCGTCACGAGCGTGACCGGTTCGTGCGCCAGCAGGTGCACGAGCAACTGAACCAGGACGAACGCGGCAAACACCATCCACACCCACGTCACGTCGGGCACCAGCGGTCGACCGAGCAGCAGGCCCCGTGTGAGCCACGGCACCACTGCCCGGAACGTCGCGCCGAGGGCCTCGGTGCCGACGACGGTGGTTTCGCCGCCGACCGAGGCAAGCGACGACAGGTCGGAGCCCCCGGCAATCACGGCGAAGTCGCCGTCGACGCGGGCGCCGGGGGCGACGCGCGCGTGTCCCCCGACGACCACCACTTCCGACTCGATGTGCGCGGTGGGGCCGATCTCGAGCGTTCCGAGAATGACCACCAGTTGGCCGGCGACACGCCCGTCGATGCGGGCATCACCCATGACCACGACGGCATCGCGCAGCGCCTGCCCGGCGTCGAGCGTCAGCGATTGCCCGATGCGTACCGCATCGCGCAACCGGACGGGTTCGTCGGAAGGCACCGGCGAGGGAGCCTCCGCGGGCGGTGGCGGCGCGGGCGGGAGTGGGGTCTGCGCGTGGGCCGGTAGCGGCCCGAGCAGCACGAGGCAGAGGAACAGGCGTGAGAGGACAACAGATGAACGCATCATGCGCGGGGCTCCGTCAATCGGTCGAAGAGGATCAGGGAAGGCACACACGAGAGGGCCGCGACTACGGCGATGGCGCTCACCCAGGGGCCGACCGCCCCGTAGATCGCCCGCATTGTCAGCGCGGTGGTGTGCACCATCCCTGCGATCTGGAACACGGACGCGGGCGCGTGTGGAAGTCCCGGAACGCGCGGCAGGTATGACGCCGCCTCGGGCCACCACAGACGGGCGGCCACGGTCACCGCGAGGCCAGCGGCGGCCGCGGCCAGCACCCACGGCGAGTGTGTGCCGGATGGCGCGAGCGGGACCCGGCCTGCGTGGCGCGCACGCACGGCAGCCATGACGCGGGGTGTCAGCGTCGCGGGCGCCTCGGGAGGGGGCAGTGCCGACAAGGCACGGTGCAGCGGAGGGTCGTCGTGTGGTGTCATCGCGCGTCTCGCAGTGATGAGGGCGGCGTCAGTGCCCGTCGCAGGGCCCGCCGTCCGCGATAGATGTCTGATCGAATTTTGGAAATCGGGACGCCGAGGCGCACCGCCACCTCGTCGTAGGCCATCTCGTGAAAGTGCACCAGCACCAGCGGCACACGCTGGTGGGGCGGCAGCGCCAGCAGGGCGGCCTGCAGCGCCGCCTGTGATTCGGCCGCCAGTAGTGCCGCTTCGGCCGACGGGGTGTGCGCGTCGGGCCAGTCGGGGGCTGCCGCCTCAGGGTCGCCGCTCATCGTTGACCAGAGGACCCAGCGCGAACGGTGCCGGGTCAGGTGATTCAGGCACAGATGGGTGGTGACGGTCTTGAGCCATCCGGCGGCCTCCGGGCCCTGCAGGGTCTCGAAGCGTTCATACGCTCTCAGAAACACGGTCTGCGCCATATCCTCAGCGTCGGCGGGCTGGCCCAGCAGGCGCAGGGCCACGCCAAACACGAGACGCTGGTGCCGGATGACGAAGGCCTCGAACGGGTCATCGTCAATCACGCGTGAACCTGCGGAGGAGTGACATCAACAGTATCAACACCCCTGCACCGGAAAAGTTGCCAGGTCGGGGGCAGGCGTCGTCGCTCCGAGGATGTGGTGCCGAGATCCCGACCCGCACGCGTCACGTTCGCGTGCGGATGGTCCCGCCCGGGTGGCCGGAAACCATCCGGTTGGGACGGCGTCATAACGGGCAGTGTACAAAATCGGTGCCGCAGACCGCCCCTCTCCGGGGCCGGTTCCCGTGGCCTGTGACTGTTTCAGGAAGGCAGGCAATGAACCGTACAATGACGACCTGGGTGAGAGGCCTGATGCTGGGTCTCGTATTGGGAGTGACCCCGTCCGCGGTCGGCGCACAGGGCGCCCCGCAGGATGCACGCTACTGGTGGCCCGAGCAACTCGATCTGCGCCCGCTGCGCCAGCACGGGGCTGAATCGAATCCGCAGGGACGGAACTTCGACTACGCGCGTGAATTCGCGACGCTCGACCTCGAGGCCGTCAAGGCTGACATCCGCAAGGTGCTCACGACCTCGCAGCCCTGGTGGCCGGCCGACTATGGTCACTACGGGCCGTTCTTCATCCGGATGGCGTGGCACTCGGCAGGCACCTACCGCATGACGGATGGCCGCGGCGGCGCCGGCGGCGGGCAGCTGCGGTTCGAGCCCGAGAACAGCTGGCCCGACAACACGAACCTCGACAAAGCCCGTCGCCTGCTCTGGCCCATCAAGCAGAAGTATGGCCGGAAGATTTCGTGGGCCGACCTGATGGTGCTCACGGGTAACGTGTCGCTCGAATCGATGGGCTTCACGCCATTCGGGTTTGCCGGTGGCCGTCGCGACGACTGGGAAGCCGACCTGACCTACTGGGGCCCCGAGAAGAAGTTCCTGGCTGACGAGCGCTACAGCGGCGATCGCCGCCTGCAGAATCCGCTGGCGGCCGTGCAGATGGGGCTCATCTACGTGAATCCCGAGGGACCCAATGGGAAGCCCGATCCGCTGGCGGCGGCGCGCGACATTCGCGAGACGTTCGGCCGGATGGCGATGAATGACGAAGAGACGGTGGCGCTCATTGCCGGCGGCCACACGTTCGGCAAGGCGCACGGCGCCCGCAACCCCGCACAGTGCGTCGGGGCGGAACCGGCCGCGGCCGGCGTCGAGCAGCAGGGCATGGGCTGGACCAACACGTGCGGCACCGGCAAGGGCGGCGACACCATCACGAGCGGCCTCGAAGGGGCCTGGACCTACAACCCGACGAAGTGGACCAACGAGTACTTCGTGAATCTGTTCAGCTACGAGTGGGAACTGTTCCGTGGTCCTGGTGGTGCGCAGCAGTGGCGTCCCAAGGATTTGGCGGCGACCACCCGCGTGCCCGATGCGCACGACCCTTCCAAGCGCCACGCGCCGATGATGCTGACGACCGACCTGGCGCTGCGCATGGACCCGGCGTACGAGAAGATCTCGCGCCGGTTTTATCAGGATCCCGAGGCCTTCCGGCTGGCGTTTGCGAAGGCCTGGTTCAAACTGACGCACCGCGATCTGGGGCCGGCCTCGCGCTACCTCGGTCCCGACGTGCCCAAGGAGACGCTGGTGTGGCAGGACCCGGTTCCCCAGGCCAGCCACCCCCTGATTGACGCAGCCGATATCACCGCGCTCAAGGCGCGTCTCCTGGCCTCGGGGCTGACGGTGCCCGACCTGGTGCGGACGGCTTGGGCGTCGGCGGCGACCTTCCGCGGCACGGATATGCGCGGGGGCGCCAACGGCGCGCGCATCCGCCTGGCCCCGCAGAAGGACTGGGCGGCCAACAACCCGGCCGACCTGGCGAAGGTGCTGCAGCGGCTCGAGTCCGTGCAGGTTGACTTCAACCGGACGCTCACCGGCGGCAAGCGCGTCTCGCTGGCCGATGTGATTGTGGTCGGTGGTGCCGCCGCGATCGAGCAGGCCGCACGCCAGGCTGGCGTGACGGTGCAGGTGCCGTTCCGTCCGGGTCGTGGGGATGCGACAGCTGACCAGACCGACGCGGCATCATTCGCCGTGCTCGAACCGGTCGCCGATGGCTTCCGTAACTACTTCGTGCCCGGCCAGCGCCTGTCGCCCGCCGAGATGCTGGTCGACAAGGCCAGCCTGCTCACGCTGTCGGTGCCCGAAATGACGGTGCTTGTCGGGGGCCTGCGCGCACTCGACGCCAACACGGGCGGCGCGCGGCACGGCGTCTTCACGGCGAAGCCCGGCACCCTCAGCAACGACTTCTTCGTCAACCTGCTCGACATGACGACGGAGTGGAAGAAGGCCGCGGCCGGCGAGGGCATCTACGAAGGTCGCGACCGCACCTCTGGTGCGGTGAAGTGGACGGCCACCCCGGTCGATCTGGTGTTCGGGTCCAATTCCGAACTGCGTGCCGTATCCGAGTTCTATGCCGCCAATGACTCGAAGGAGCAGTTCGTGCGCGACTTCGTGCAGGCGTGGGACAAGGTCATGTCGCTCGACCGCTTCGACGCGCGGTAACAGCCCCGACGCTGCCCGGGGGACGGCTCTGCACGAGCCGCCTCCCGGGCTGTGGTCCTGTCTAGAGCGCCGGCACGGCGAGTCACCTCCCATCCGGTCCATCAGCGTTCCTCATCAGCACCAGACCCGGGCGCGCGCACGGCCCGACCGCACCCGCGGCTCAGCGGTCTTGCCCCCCCGGTGTATGCTGACGCGTCTTTCTCAGAGGGGCAGACATGACCGTGCGTGCGATGCGACAAGGTGTGGGAATAGGCGTGACCGTGCTGGCCACCCTGGTAACACTGGCGGCTCAGGGACAACTGACCGGTCTCGGCGTCACGGAAGGGCAGGGCAAGGATGCACTCTTCGAGACGCTGCTGCTCGGGACACCACGGATGCCGAAGGTGTCAGGCGCCTTCGCGGCTGCGTCCGACAGCACACGCGTGGCCATGGTGCAGGCGGCGTGCTCGGCGGCTCGCGGTTTCACCGAGAGCCAGGAATTCCTCAGACGGTACGCCGATCACCGCGAGGCCAACGGGCCCGGGCGCGAACCCACGGCCCCGACGATCGACGACGTGCTGGTGAATCAGCGAAAGGCTTTCGAAGAGCAAGTCGTGCAGATGAAGACGCAGGTGACGGATCTCACCCCCGCCCAGGTGAAGACACTGGAGGACGGGTGGGCGGAAGTCCGGCAACGGATGACCGATATGGAAACTGGTCCGCGGCGTGCCGAGCTCGAGGCGCTCATCAAGCAGCGCCGGGCGCAGCAGATGCGGGCCTATGAAGCCGCGGTGAAAGAGCACAATGACCGATGGCCACAAACCGGTCGCGCTCTTGTCGCCATTCGCCTGAGAGAGTTTCTCGATGCGACGGCCGACGTCAACCACGGGGCCGCCACCACGACACGTGACGGCGTGCGTGTGTTCAGCGACGCGGCCCTCGAGGCCACGCCCGCGGTGTGGAAGCTGCTGTTCCGGGCAGGGAAGCCGGCCAGCGATGCCGCGCGCGACTGCGCGACGCAGTGGCTGGCGTCGATCCCCTCGGGACCGGCCTGAGCGGCCACGGTGCGTGCGCGTGGCTGGCCACGTGCACCCATAGGGGGGCT
>JBIIDF010000190.1:0-5950 GCA_044238535.1 Vicinamibacterales bacterium | reverse complement strand
AAGGGCTGCCCCGACGGGCAGATTGAGGACGCCCTCTCACGGCTGCGTGACCAGCGCAGCCTCGACGATACCCGGGTAGCACGGGCGGCCGCACATCTCGAATCGTCAGTCAGGCGCAAAGGCCCCGCCCGAGTCAGGCAGCGCCTGCGGACCATGGGATTGGCCGACGACCTCATCGACGAGGCGGTGACCGAGGCGTTTCGGGACGTGGACGTCGATGCCAGACTCGACGACGCCCTGGCGCGCCGGCTCCGCGGGCACGACATCCGCACGCTCGATGACCGCACCCGCCACCGGCTGATTCGGGCGCTGGTGCAGCAGGGGTTTCCGCTCGACGGTGTGCTCAAGCGACTCGGCCGCTGAGGGAGGCCGCGAATCCCGGTAAAATACCGGGGTGCATCCGAATGCCATTCGCGCCTCCTTTCTGAAGTATTTCGAGCGTCAGGGACACCGTGTGGTGCCCAGTGCTCCGCTCGTCCCCGGTGACGACCCAACCCTGCTCTTCACCAATGCAGGAATGAACCAGTTCAAGGACCTGTTTCTCGGGCGCGAGCGTCGCGAGTATGTGCGGGCCACCACCGCCCAGAAGTGCATGCGCGTGAGCGGCAAGCACAATGACCTCGACAACGTAGGCCCATCGCCCCGCCATCACACGTTCTTCGAGATGCTGGGCAACTTTTCGTTCGGCGATTATTTCAAACAGGACGCCATCGAACTGGCCTGGCACCTGCTGACACGCGAGTGGGGCATCGATCCGGCACGGCTGTATGTCACCATCTTCAAGGGCGCCCCGGGCATCCCCCGAGACGAGGATGCCTATCGCCGCTGGAGCGATTTCGTGCCGGCCAGTCACATCGGTGAACTCGGGATGGCCGATAACTTCTGGGCCATGGGCGAGACCGGCCCCTGTGGCCGCTGTTCGGAGATCTACTACGACCGTGCGCCTGAACTGGGGCCGCTGACGCGCTGGACCGACGAAGTCGAGGGGGAAGGTGTCCGGTTCGTCGAAATCTGGAACAACGTCTTCATGGAGTTTGACCGCGACGCACACGGCGTGTTGACCCCGCTGCCGGCCCCGTCCATCGACACCGGGATGGGCCTCGAGCGCGTCTCGGCCTTCATGAACGGCGCGATGTCGAACTACGAATCGCCACTCTTCATGCCCCTGCTCTCGGGCACGGCGACGCTCGCGGGCCTCACCTATCAGGGCACGATGGCGCCGCACGACATTTCCATGCGGGTCATCGCCGACCACCTGCGGGCCATGACGTTTCTCATTGCCGATGGCGTGGTGCCATCGAATGAGTGGCGCGGATATGTGTTGCGCAAGATCATGCGGCGCGCCATGCGCCACGGTCGGAAGCTGGGATTGCAGGAGCCATTTCTGCACCACCTGGTCGACATCGTGGTGCACGAAATGGGCGACGCCTACCCGGAACTCCGCGCCGGGCGTGACGCCGTCCGCCAGGTCGTCAGGGGGGAGGAAGAGCGCTTTGACGCGGTGCTCTCCGGCGGACTGCCCCGACTGGAAGACGCCCTCGAACGCGCGGCGGCAGGCTCGGGGGTCCTCGGCGGCGAGGATGCCTTCAAGCTCTATGACACCTTCGGATTGCCGCGCGACTTCATCGAAGACCTCGCGGCCCACCAGCGCGTGCGGTTCGATGCCGACGGCTTCGACCGGGAAATGGCCACCCAGCGCGACAAGGCGCGCGCGCGCAGTGGGTTTGACACGCGTAAAGCGGACGATGTCGTCTTCAGCTCCGAGGATGACCGCGACGCGCTGGCGCGCGTGGGCGACCAGTTCGATGGATATGCCCACACCAGTCTGACGGATGTCGAAGTGCTGGCCGTGTTCGACACAGACCGTCGCCAGGTCTCCAGTCTGGCCGCCGAAGCCGACGGCTACGTCTGCCTGACCCGCACGCCGTTCTATCTCGAAGCCGGTGGCCAGGTGTCGGACCACGGCGTACTGACCACATCGGACGGCACACGCCTCCGGCAGGTGACCGGGGTGCTGCGCCTCGCCCCTGGGCTGCCCCGCCTGCACCGCGTCTCTGCTGGCGCGAATCCCCTCCACACCGGCACAACCGTCACAGCCGTGGTCGATACCGATGCGCGACAGGCCACGCGTCGCAACCATACCGCGACGCACCTGCTGCACTCGTCACTGCGCACCGTGCTGGGGCCCCACGTGAAACAGGCCGGCTCCCTGGTCGCCCCAGACCGCCTGCGCTTCGATTTTGTGCATTTCGCCGCACTCACCCCAGAGGAACTGGCACGCGTCGAGACGCTCGTCAATGCCGCCATTCTCAGAAACGATCCGGTGCAGACCAGCGTCAGGAACACGCAAGAGGCCATTGCCGCCGGCGCCACTGCCCTCTTCGGAGAAAAGTACGGTGACCATGTCCGCGTGGTGCAGGTGGGCGACGGCACGTTTTCGACCGAACTCTGTGGAGGCACGCACGTGTCCGCCACGGGTGAGATCGGCGTGCTGATTGTGACCGAGGAGTCGGGTGTCGCCGCAGGCGTCCGGCGTCTCGAGGCACAGACCGGCACGGGCGCCCTGGCCTTTGCCCGTCCCCGCCTCAGCGAGTTCGACCGCGTCCGCGGGTATCTCAACGCCAGTCCCGACGACGTCCTCGTGCGGCTCGAATCGCGTATCGACCAGTTGGAGAAGGCCGTCAAGGACCGCGACCGGAAGCTGGCCCGGGCAGCGGCGGGCCAGTCGGGCGCCGACAGCAACCGCGTGCTGCTCGGCGAGGTAACCCTGGTGGTCCAGCGCGTCGACGAGGCGTCGAAAGACCTGCTGCGGTCGGTGGCTGATCAGATCAAGTCGAGCCTGCCCTGCGGCGTGGTCTTCCTGGCCGGCCCTACGGCAGATGGGAAGGTGGCCATGGTGGCGAGTGTCACACCGAACCTCACCGATCGGGTCAAGGCCGGACATCTGGTCAAGACGCTGGCCCCACTGGTGGGCGGCGGCGGGGGTGGACGCCCGGACTTCGCCGAGGCCGGAGGCAAGGACCCGGCCCGGATCGAGGCGATGCTGGCAGCGGTCGAAGGGATCGTGCGGCCGCTCGTCGTGGTATAGTTGGGTGATTCCGACGTCCCGATTCAGAGGATAAAGACACGTGGCAAAGCGAACCAAGTCGGCCCTGAAGGCCAACCGGCAGAACATCAAGCGGAATGAAGCCAACCGTGCCCTGCGCTCGCGCCTGCGCACCGGTCTCAAGGCCATTCGCAAGGCACTCGACACCAAGGATATGGATGGCGCCCGCGGCCAGATGCAGGGTGTGCAGTCGCTGGTCGACAAGATGGCTACCAAGGGCATCATTCACCGCAACACCGCTGCCCGCTACAAGTCGCGCCTCGTGGCTCGGCTGTCGTCAGCCTCCGCCTGATCGACGGGGACGTCCCCGTCAACCATTCGTCAACGCGCCGGTGGGCCCTCACGCCCCCGGCGTTTGTCTATTTCCCGCATAATTCCACGACGAGCCGCTCCAGCAGGTGGCGAGGCGTCCCCCCGGACGTCTTCAGGGCCAGGTCCGTCTGCAGGACGAGATCCATCGCCCGGCGGATGCGCGTCTCTGGCCGCAGCCGGACGGCTGCCGCCCGGATTTGCCCCAGCACCATGGGCGGCTGCGCCCCGGCGTCCAGTTGCGCGGCGATTTCTCCCAGCGCACCGCGCACATCGTGATTCCAGATGGCCGTGCCCAGCGCAAATCCCTCGCCAGGTTCGGCCTCCGACAACACCAGTTCGCGCACATGCCGCTCGGTGATGGTCGACTCCCCCGCCGCATACAGCACCAGCTTCTCGATTTCCGCTCTGATGCGCGCGAGATTGAGACCGGTGGCCTGCACGAGCCGCTGAAGGGCTCGGGGTTCCAGGGTGAGTTCGTCCGCCTCCAGGCGCGTCCGGATCCAGGCAGCCGCGTCGGCCACGGAATCGATCGTGCCGCAGTCCACCGTGATGGCGTGTGCCCTGACCTGCTTGACCAGGCGACGTGAGGCATCCAGCGCCCCAGCGACCAGCACAAGGGAGGTGAGAGGTTCGGGTTGCTGCAGATACGCCTCGAAGGCCTCGGACGCGGTGAGGGGGGCTGGGGCCCGCTTCCTGCCGCGGCCGCCGGACGGAGCCTCAGGCTGGGGCGGCACCTCCGCCTCATCCTCGCGGGCGCGCTTCGGGGAAAGCAGGCGGTCGGCATCCAGCACCAGCACCACCCGTCTGGGTGCCATCATCGGCAGCGTGCGCGCCGATGCGATGATCGACGACAGCATCTGATCGCGCACCGACGCCGTCGTCGCGTCTGCGGCATGCACCGTCTCGATGTTGAAGGCCTGGAGGCCCTCGTCTACCAGCGCCAGGAACACCTGCGCCAGTTCGTGACGAGCCTGGCCATCGGCACCTTCCAGCAGGTACACAGGTGCCGCATCACCCCTCTTCAGTGCGGCTTTCAGCTGCGCCGGGGTCATGCCCTAGAACGCCTCAAGGATTGCCGTCACGACGTTCCGGGCAAAGTCATCCCCGAGCCGGTCAATGACCGCGGTTTCCTGGCCAATGAAGGCCCCCGCGTCGCCCCCGAGACTGCCAGGACTCGCTAGTTCGTACTCGTCGGAAAACGAGAGCGCCGGATTCTCCCAGAGCACTTTCTTCTGTCGAAGGTCCTCGAACGAGACCGCCAGCACAACGGTGAGCCTGAGGCGCCGCGCCAACTGTGAGGCGGTGAACGCGACGGGCAGCGCGCCGAGGCCGGTAATCGTGCCTTTCACCAGGCCGTCGGCACCGGTATCGCCTGTCACCACCCGATACTGGCCGCGGTTTTGGAACTCGGCGCGAACCTTATTGGTAAAAATCTGATCGATCCGGGGAATGGGTGTGGTGTTCCCGAAGGCAGGCACGCTGATGGCCGTGATGTACGTCGGAAGATACTGCCCGCGCCCGGCAAGGGTATAGCCGCATCCGGCTGCCGCCAGTGATGGCAACAGGGCGAGACACGAACGACGAGTCAGGCGCGGCACAGGCATCAGGCCACCACAATCGAGACCAGTCGGCCTGGGGCGATGACGATCTTCTTCACAAGACGCCCTTCGACGTGTGGCACCACGCTCGGTGCCTGGAGGGCCGCCGCTTCCACCTCGGCCCCAGAGGCCTCAGGGGACACGCTGATGCGCCCACGAACCTTCCCATTCACCTGGACCGGTAACACCAGCAGTTCGGCACGAGCGGCGTCTGCGTCATACACCGGCCACGTCGCGGCCGCCAGGCCCCCGCCATGGCCGTACTGCTCCCAGAGCTCCTCTGACGTGTGCGGCGCGAAGGGCGCCACCAGCAGCACCAGCGATTCAATGGCCTCCCGAGCGACGGCCCCCGCCTGCGCCGACTGCTCGCCCTTGTCGGTAAACGCATACAGGTCGTTCACCAGTTCCATCATGGCGGACACGGCCGTGTTCATCTGCTTCCGCTGGTCGATGTCGACCGTGACTCGACGGATGGTGTCGTGGGTCTTGCGACGCAGGGCGCGCTCGTCAGCCGTCAGCGTGTCGGGCGCGAGGGCACCGGCCGCCAGCGCGCGGTCACGCCACTGCTCGGCGATACGCCACACGCGAGCCAGCCAGCGGACGCTGCCGTCGAGCCCGGAGTCGGTCCACTCCACTTCCTTCTCGGGCGGCGCCACGAACATCACATACAGCCGCAGCGCATCCGCGCCGACCTTCTGCAGCATGGTGTCGGGGTCCACCACATTGCCCTTCGACTTGGACATGACCGCGCCGTCCTTCAGCACCATGCCCTGCGTCAGCAGGTGCGTGAACGGCTCGCTGTGGTCCACCATGCCGAGGTCACGGAAGACCCGGGCGAAGAATCGCGAATAAATCAGATGCAGGATGGCGTGCTCGACACCACCGCTGTAAAAGTCGACAGGGGCCCAGTACCTCACCTTCTTCGGGTCGAAGG
>JBIIDF010000191.1:0-5950 GCA_044238535.1 Vicinamibacterales bacterium | reverse complement strand
GTTGGCATGACCCGACTTCTCCACATTGCTGTGGCAGTAGCGGCAATCCAGTCCAAGCTCACCGGCGTGCAGCGTGTGGCTGAACGGCACCGGCTGGACCGGAGCATAACCCACGCGCGTGTACTTAGGCGTCGCGTAGTAATTCGTTGCAGCCGTGACAATTCCGCCCAGAACGAACACGTAAATGATGATCTGGAGCGGCAGTCGATTGGCTGACTTGGGAAAGAGCTTCGACATAGCCGGAAATTACTGAGGGTAAAGCCTTTAGGCCCGCTTAGGCCTGACCGGTTTGACGGGAAACCGCCCGCTGTTCGGGACGAACGGTCAGCGCGGGTTTGTCCGCCGGAGCGGTTGCCGTTGCCGAAAACTGACGGGCCGCGAGACGAGATCCGCCCACGGAAACCGCCATCAAGCCGATGAGTTTGGCAAAAAAAGTTTTTCTCGTAGGGGGGGTGCTCACGGTCGTCGCAAGTGCTGAAAATCAGCGGCGAATCGAACGGAGCGCGGTATCGAAAGTAAACCAAAAATTCCCCCGGAGCGGCAAATACACCGAGGCATTAGACCGAGCGCCGAGCGAATGCGGCCCGCTAATTACCCCCGAGAAGGCCGCTTCTGGCTGCGCCTCAGCTCGCAAACTGTCCGTCCCGCATCGGCAGCGTGTGATCACAACGCGCAGCCAATTCCGGATTGTGCGTCACGACCACGATCGCCTGGCCATTCTGGCGCGCCAAACTGGTTAGTAAGTCAAACACCATCGCAGAGTTGCGCACGTCTAGATTACCCGTCGGTTCATCCGCGAGCAGGATCGATGGCTGATTCGCCAAGGCCCGTGCAATCGCCACGCGCTGCTGTTCGCCGCCGGACAGCTGCGACGGGTAATGGTGTCCGCGGTCGTGCAGCCCGACCTCGTCCAGCAGAGCCTGCGCGCGAACCTTCGCGTCGCTGCGCCCGGCGATTTCCATCGGTACCTGAATGTTTTCGAGCGCGGTCAGTGACGGCACCAGATGGAAGAACTGGAAGACGAATCCGATCTTCTCCCCGCGCAGCGCCGCCAGGGCATCCTCGCTGAGCGCGGTGATGTCGACCCCGTCAATGAAGATCTGGCCCGTGGTCGGCGCATCGAGTCCGGCGATCAGCCCCAGCAGCGTCGACTTGCCACTGCCCGAGGGGCCGATGATCGACACCGACCGGCCAGCGGCGATGTCGAGCGTGAGGGGATGCAGAATCGTGAGGGGATGGCCGCCGCTGTCGACGACCTTGCTGACCTGTCTGAGCGCAATCATGAGGACGACCGGAGCCGGGAAAGGTGCGGGGTGAGCGCACGCCAGACGAGGTCGGCCACACGGCGCGCGCCCTCGGGATTGGGATGAATACCGTCCGCCTGGTTGAGCGTCGGATCACCGGCCACGCCGTCCAGCATGAACGGAATCAGGGGCACGTGGTAGTCGCGGGCCAGGTCGCGGTAGACCTGCCGGAATGCCGCCGTGTACTCGGGGCCGTTGTTCGGCGGCGCTTCCATGCCGGCCAGGATGACCAGGGCGCCGCCCTGCTGTCCTCCCTCGATGATGGCCGCCAGGTTCCGGCGGAGGTCGGCCACGGGCAAGCCCCGCAGCGCGTCGTTGCCACCGAGCGCCACCAGCAGGATGGCCGGCTTGGTCTCCATCACCCACGGCAGTCGCCGCAGGCCGCCGGCCGATGTGTCTCCGGAGACCCCGGCGTTCAGCACCCCGCGTCCAATGCCTTCGGCGCGCAGGCGCCCCTCGACCAGCGCAGGATAGGTCTCTGGCGTGTCAAGCCCGAGACCGGCCGTCAGGCTATCGCCGAGCATCGCGATGCCCGGAGCGTCGGCCGTGACCGGGGCCACCTCCGGAGGGGACGCAGACGTGTCTGCCACCGCTGTCGAGGCCGGAGGCTGCGCCGTCGAGGGCTGGGGCGTGCACGCGGCAGCGGCACTGCACAGAATGAGGAAAGCCAGAACACGTCGCGTCATCACAACCCTGACATGTTAGACGATGGTCGCCTGCGAAACGCTCCCGCCATCGTCGTCGATGGTGGGTAGGATAGGCTGAAGCGAGCGACGCCCCTCAATGCATCCCGACGATGAATTCCTCAAAGCCATGGAAGGCGACCCGCACGTGCGGCGCCTGCGGCGTGGTGGTCCCGAGCGCGTCTCGGCCCGTCCCCCGGCCCCGGGGCCAGCCGCCGCAGGACCGCCACCGCCGCCAGCCCCGCCGTCCCTGAGCACGCGCCTGCTCGACGCTGAGGGGGCCCGAGAGCGGGCCGAGGCCGAGCGTGCAGTCGCGCTGGCGGAGGCACGGAGCCTGCACGAACGCGTGACCAGACTCGAGGCCCAGGCTCGCGAGGCCGCGTCTGCTCGCGAATCGCTCGAGGCTCTCCTGGGCGAGGCGCAGGAGGCACGACGCACACTCGACGTGGACCGGCGCTCGCTGCTCGACCAGATCGGACGGCTGCATCAGCAGCTGACCGACACCCGCGCCGCGCTCGAACGCGCCAGTGCAGCGGCTCGCCAGGTCACGCCGATACCAGACGTGCTGGCGTCGCTCGCGCTCCCGTCACCCGACGCCCGTTTCCGTGAGGCCCTGGCCCACCTTGACCCGTCACGCGCCGACAAGACCGTCAGGCATCTCTACACCTCGCAGCCCGACGAACTGCGGCACCTGCTCACGGACAAAGTGGCATGGGTGTGCGCGGGCTGCCGATCATCGGCGTCGGCCGAGACCATCATGGAGGTGTCCCCGGACGACTGTGACCTCTGTGGGGGGTCGAGTATCGCGGCGGCCGCCCGTCGCTTTACGGATGCCTGTCGCCGGGCCAACTGCCGACGCGTGCTGATTGTCGGGGGCTCGCCCCGCTACCACGCGCAACTGACCTCCGCCCTGCAGGTGGCAGGCCTGGAATTGACGTTGGTGGAAGGGAACCGGAAACTCCCGGCGGCGAGGGCGCGTGAGTACTGCGATCGTGCCCATCGCGGGTTCATCTGGGGGCCCACTGTCCTGGACCATGCGGTCAGCGGGCTGTTTCAGGCGCCGCACATCCAGACGGTGCACGTGCGAGGCATCGCCCGGTTCCTGGACGAGGCTGCACGTCAGCTCGACCACGAGGCCGCCAACGGCTAGCGGACCAGCTCGCGGACGGCCGCGTCCCAGGTCATCGGCGCCACGACAGCGTGTCCGGCCTCACCCATGCGAATGGCGCGGGTCCGGTCACGCATCACGTGACTGATGGCCGCACCGAGCGCTTCCGGTGTCGGCGCCACGACCGCGCCGGTGACGCCGTCGGTCACCAGTTCGGACGGGCCACCGCTGTCGGTGACCGTGACCACGGGCTTGGCACACGAGAAGGCCTCGACGGTGACAAACCCGTAATCCTCATTCCACGGCACAAACGCCACGGCACGACAGCGGGCCAGATGCCCCACCATCTCGGCGTCGGTCAGCCGCCCGGCGAACTGCACGCGCGTTTCGAGCCCCAGTTGTGCCCGCAGCCGCACGAGCGCGGCCATCTCGCCCCCTTCTCCAGCGATGACACAGCGGATGCCGGAGGCCACCGGCTCCGCAAGGGCGCGCAGCAGCAGATCGAACCGCTTGAGCGGGGCCAGGCGAGACACGGCGAACAGATAGTCGTCGTAGCCATCGCACCGATACTCGCGCACGGGCGGCGGCGGATAAAGCACGGTGGACCCGGTGCCGCCCCAGCGCTGCAGCCGCGCCTGCACGGTCGCGGAGATCACATACCGGCGCGACATCCGGTCGAACAGAAACTTGTCTGCGCGATGAATCAGCGACCGGCGGACCTGTTCCTTGGCCCGGGCCTTCCACCCGAGGCCCTGCGAGAAGCGGTCCCACAGGTCGTAGTACTCGCGCATCCGGTGATTCAGCCACAGGACGTGGTGGTCGTGCTGCACTGCGTACGCCGGAAACCGCAGCGATATCACCTGATCGATCTTCTGATTTTCGTGCGCGAGTCCGACGTCGGTGCACCACGCCGCCAGGTACGCCGCGCCCTGTCGGCCAAAGCGGTTCTGCGGGGTCACGATGAGCCCCGACTGGTGCCCTGCGGCCCGCAGGGCCTGCACCAGTTCGCGGGCCATCACCAGATGTCCCCCTTCCGCAAAGGCCGGGCTGGCCGTGACGACCGCAACCGTGGCCATGGCTACTCGTAGATGGGGCGCAGCGTGACGTGCACCCCGAGATAGCGGGAATCGTCGACGCCGGTCTCGAAGCGCGGCACAAACCCGCGGTCGGCCCCGATGCGCACGCGGTAGACGTAGTTGGTGGGGTATCTGGGGTCGGGCCGATACGGGACGCCCCCGGCCATGGGCAGGCGCACCTGCTGCCGTGCGCTGGCTGCCAGCGACACCGTCTGCGCGGCACCGTCCGTTTCGACGGTCACGGTGGTCGCCCTCGGGCCGGATTCCAGCAGCAGCTCCACGGCCTGCAGGCGCCTCGGGATCACGACACGCCCCGTCGGCAGGTCGTCGGCGGTCACCGGCGCACGCAGGATGATGTCGGCGGCCTGCTCCCCCTTGACCCAGAAGCTGCGTCCTTCGCGGTTGTAGGCATGACCGTCGACGAAATACGCGAGGATCGGCGCCTCATCGGTCCCCAGGGGCTGCCGGGAACGCTCGGGGCGCACATTGACGGGCAGGTCGTTCACCAGCGTCAGTTCGATCGGGAGCCATCGGAAGGGGGCTCGACCGGTGTGCTGATCGGGATTCAGCGAGGCCCCGACCGGATTGAAGATGAGTTGGGCCGTGAACGCTCCGCTCACCAGCATCGCGACCAGGGCGGGCACCGACGTCTGCAGCGCCGGCGTCAGGAAGAGGAAAATCGGATACGTGCCGAGGAAGTAGCGGTTGCCCAGCGGCGCACCGCCGCCCGAGTAGGTGAAGGGCATGTAGAGCATCAGCCCGATTGCGGCGGTGACACCAGCCAGCAGCGTCAGCCACTGCCACACGGCCCGGTCCCTCGTCGCCGCGAGAAACAGCAGCACCGACATGACCCCCGGAAAAAAGTACGGCAGGAATCCCGTGTGCCGGCCCAGCAGGAAGTACCCCAGGTTGTGCCGGAACACATCCACGAGGGCCTCCTTGCCGGTGAGCACCTCGAGCGGCACTTCATTGGTGGTGCGGCCCTGCCCGATGACGTAGAAGTCATCATTCAGGAAGGGAAATCCCCCGCTGCCGTCGTAGAAGGTGCGGCGGTCACCACCCTGATAGTTCCACTCGCCGGTGATGGCGACGTTGGCGGCAAAGAGCAGCACCACCGTCGCACCGAAGAACGCGCCGATGCGCACGGTGCGCTGCCACTGCCGACGCAGCAGCGCCGATGCCAGCAGCGGCAGAATCAGGACCACGTGCGTCGGCTTCGAGAAGGTGGCGATGCCGAGGAAGATGGCCGCCACCGCATCCGATCTCGTGCCGAGCAGCCAGCGCACGCGCGACCGGGCAGACCAGGCCACCGCGGCCGGCCCGACGACATCCTTGTAGGCCCAGAAGAAATAGCCGAAGGTGACCATCGCCATGTTGAAGAAATCAGGCGTCACCCACACGAGGTACACCGGTGCCACGCAAATGAAGAGATATGCGAGCGCATAGGTCGCCGCGGCGACCGGGCGGCTCCGCGCCACGAGAAACGCGTATGCGCACAGGAACATCAGCGTCATCAGCACCGCGTGGAACACCAGAAAACCATTCGTGCCGAACGCCTTCACAAACGGCGCGGCCATCAGTGGATAGATGAACGCCTTGGCGTAGTAGAAGTGGCTCAGGTCGGGGTCCGGGCGGCTGCTGACGCGCAGGAAAGGCGGCGACCACTGCCAGGCGATATCGAGGTCGGTGCCGCGTTTCAGGAACAGCCCCTGCGGGCCCACCGGGAACTCGTGCCACACGCGCTCCAGGTCGGTCCGCTGATACTGGAAATCACCGTCG
>JBIIDF010000189.1:0-5969 GCA_044238535.1 Vicinamibacterales bacterium | reverse complement strand
CGGCCGCTTCTTCAAGTGCAATGCCGCCAGCGGCCACGGATGGATGGACATGGCGCACGCGCTGGAAAAGTCGTGCAACGTGTATTTCTACACGGTCGGCAACAAGCTGGGGATTGACCGCATCTACGAGTGGTCGGATCGCCTCGGCTTGGCGGGACGGTCGGGGATCGACCTGCCCAATGAAGTGCCGAGCCTGGTGCCGTCGCCCGAGTGGAAGCGTCAACGGACCGGTGAACGCTGGTATGCCGGCGAAACCATTTCCGTATCGATTGGCCAGGGGCAGGTCTCGGTCACGCCGATGTCGATGGCCCTGATGATGGCCAGTATCGCCCGGGGCGGTGAGCGGATGGCGCCGCGTCTGGTCACGGACGTGTTCGATGGCACCTCGTGGAGCCCGGTCCCGCGGCCGGCGGTTCCCGACACGCCGGCGCATCGGCTGCGGCCGGAGACGGTGGCGACCATTCACGAGGGGCTCTGGCTCGCGGTGAACGGGTCGGGAACGGCTCGCAGTGCGCGGATCAGTGGCCGGGATGTGGCCGGCAAGACCGGCACCGCACAAGTCATCTCGAATGAGGGCAAGCTGCGAGCGGGCGTCACCCGTCCGGACCTGCGCGACCACGGCTGGTTCGTGTTCATGGCGCCGCTGCAGAACCCGGAAGTCGCCGGCGTCGTGTTCGCGGAGCACGCCGAGCACGGGTCGTCGGCCGCGCCCATCGCACGTCACCTGCTGGAAACCTACTTTGCGGGACGCGACGGAACGCCGCTGCCCAGACTGACCGTGCCGCCTCCGGCCGAGCCACAGATTCCGCCTGGCCCGCGCGCGGTACCCGCGCCCACACGCCGAGGGGGCACGGCAGCCGCCGTCGTCGGCGATGGCGGGCTGTGGTGAATCAGCGCCTGCTTGAACACGTCGACTGGGCCCTGGTCGTGGCCCTGATGGCCCTGTGTCTGCTGGGCATGGTGACCATCTACTCGGCCACCGGTGGCGAGACGACGGTCCTCCGCACGCAGGGCTACGCGCTGGTGCTCGGGCTCGTGGCCATGGGCATGGCCATGTTCATGGACTACCGGCACCTCGGGGAAAAATCGCACCTCATCTATCTGGGCGTGCTGCTGCTGCTGGTGACGGTGATCTTCGCCGGTGCGGTGCGCGGCGGGGCCCGCCGCTGGCTGGACCTCGGCGTGTTCAACCTGCAGCCGTCCGAGTTCGCGAAGGTGGCTCTCGCCCTGCTGCTGGCGAAGTTCCTGGGAGACAGCGAACGCCGACGCCTCTCGAACCATCAGCTGCTGCTGGCGTGCGTACTCACCGCCGTGCCGATGCTGCTCATTGCCCGTCAGCCTGACCTCGGGACAGCGGTGACGCTCGTGCCGGTGCTGATGGTGGTGACGTTTGCCGCGGGCCTGCCCCTCCGGCACTTCGGGATGATCGTGCTGGTGGCGGTGCTGGCAGCGCCGATCGTCTACACCTTCGGACTGAAGGACTATCAGCGCAGCCGCATCGAAACCTTCCTCGACCCCGAGCGTGATCCGCGTGGCGCCGGCTACCAGCAGATTCAGGCCCGCATCACCGTCGGCGCCGGCGGCGTATGGGGGGAAGGGTTCATGAAGGGGAATCAGGCACAGCTCCGGTTCCTCCCCGTCTCCCACAACGATTTCATTTTTTCGGTGCTGGCGGAAGAACAGGGGTTCCTGGGCGTGGTCGCGGCGCTCGGGCTCTACCTGTTCGTGATCCTGCGTTCCATCGACGCGGCCCGTCTGGCCAAGGATGCCCTCGGCAGCTACCTGGTCCTCGGCATCCTGTCGTCGTTCACGTTCCAGGTGGTCTACAACATCACCATGTCGGCCGGCCTTGTGCCGGTCAAGGGCCTGACCCTTCCGTTGATGAGCTACGGTGGTTCCTCGCTCATCGCGACACTGGCGGCTTTCGGCCTCGTCCTGAATGTGCGGATGCGGCGCTTCACGAATTGACGACCCCATGACCAAGGAAATGATTATCGCGTCCAACGGCCACGAAACCCGTGTGGCCATTCTCGAGGACGATCAGCTCGCCGAAATGTTCGTCGAGCGCGAGCGCAACCGCGGCGTCGTCGGCAATGTCTACAAGGGCCGCGTCTCGAAGGTGCTGCCAGGGATGCAGTCGTCGTTCATCGACCTCGGTCTCGAGCGCGACGGATTCCTGTACGTGTCGGATGTCATCACCAACCTCGACGAGTTCGACGCCGGGGATGACGAGCCCGAGGTGAAGCCGAAGGGCGACGAGGCCGCGAAGGAGGGTGCGCGCGAGGCGACGGAGAAGCCCCGCGAGAAAGCGGCCGCGCCCGAGCCGAAAATCGAGGAACTGCTCAAGGAGGGACAGGACGTGGTGGTGCAGGTGGCCAAGGAGCCGCTGGGCACCAAAGGGGCCCGCCTGACCTGCCATGTCACGCTGCCTGGCCGCTTCCTGGTGTTCATGCCCACGGTCGACCACATCGGCATTTCCCGGAAGATCGCGACGCGCGAGGAGCGCGCCCGCCTGCGCGGCATCGTGAAGGAGTTCCGCGAGCAGCATCACTTCGGCGGCGGCGTCATCATCCGCACGGCGGCCGAGGGGCGGACCAAGGACGACATCCTGGCCGACCTGCACTACTTCCACAAGATCTGGCTCGAGATGCGGAGCAAGTCGGAGGGCCGTCGCTCCCCGGCGGTGATTTACCAGGAACCGAGCCTCGTCAACAAGCTCCTGCGCGACCTGCTGACAGACGACTACACTGCGATTCGCATCGACAACAAGGCCGACTACGAGCGCATTCTCGAGTTCATCGGCCGCATCATGCCGTCGCTCGCGCCGCGCGTGAAGCTGTACGACAAGGACTATCCGATCTTCGACGAGTACGGCGTCCAGGCGGAACTCGATAAGGCCCTGCGCAGCAAGGTGTGGCTCAAGTCCGGCGGGTCGATTGTCATCAACCAGACCGAAGCGCTGGTGGCCATCGACGTAAACACGGGCCGCTACGTCGGGAAGAAGACGGCGGGCCGTCTGGAAGACACCATCATCAAGACGAATCTCGAGGCGGCCAAGGAAATCGTCCGCCAGATTCGCCTGCGCGATCTGGGCGGCATCATCGTCTGCGACTTCATCGACATGGAGGAGAAGAAGAACCGCCAGAAGGTGTTCCAGGCGGTGGAGCAGGAACTGCGGAAGGATCGGGCGCCGTCCAAGGCGCTGCAGGTCTCGGATTTCGGGCTCGTGATCGTGACCCGCAAACGCGTCAAGCAGAGCCTCGAGCGCGTGCTGACCGAGCCGTGTCCGTACTGCTCGGGGGCCGGCACCATCAAGTCGAGTGCCACGGTCTGCTACGAGATTCTGACGGAAGTGAAGAAGGTCGGCATGGACCTCGAGGGTCCGGGCGTGCTGCTGCGCGTCAATCCGGACATTGCCCGCGCGCTCAAGGAAGAGGAGCGCGGGGTCCTGCGCGACCTCAAGCAGTTCCTCGGCCGTGACGTCATCGTCAAGCCGGACGTGCACCTGCATCACGAGCAGTTCGACGTGATGTCGATCGGCGGCTGACGGCCGCCGGTCACCGGGTGTACACAGTTCGGGCCGGCCCTCCGCTGAGGCGGAGGCCGGCCCTCTGTGTGTGCCGCACCGTTGCGGCCGGTTCCTACGACGTGGTGACCGGCGGCAGGTGGATGAGGTAGTTGACGCCGCGGCGGTTGATCCACACGCGGAGATAGTCGTCGCCCTTGAGCATTTCGACCCGCGCGTCCCCGGCTGCCGGCTTGGCACCCTTGGCGCCGGAGTTCAGATCTTTCACTTCAGCCTGCGGGACGATGCTGACGACTTCGCGGCCCATGACCTTGGTGCCCCGAAGGAATTCCACCCAGCGTTCCATCTGGATGCCGGGCACGGCCGGCTGCGCGGTGTCGGCGGTGAGCCGCACCGTGTAGGTGCCCGCCTTGAGCACTTCGCCGTTGGCCTTGACCGAGCGGGGCAGGGTGACCGAACCCAGCGTGGTGGCGTCGGTCGGCACCTGGCCCGAGGGGACAGACTGCGCAGCCACCGAAATGGACATGCACGCGACAAGTGCGGTTCCTACCAGCCATCGAAAGGACATCGTTCTAGCCTCCGAGGGCCAGTATAGCAAGTTCAGTGACCGGGTTGGCGCCCCGGGCGCTCAGCGGCCGATGCTCAGCTTCACTCGCACACTCGAACCGCCCAGGTCTGTTTCCTTGAAGAACGCCGACACCCCATCCTGGCCCAGTGCATCGGGGATGCGCGTCCACACATATTCGCCACCGAGGCCCAGCCAGCGCGTCAGGCGGAGGTCGATGCCTCCGAGGACATGGTAGCCGGCGTAGCGCTCATTGATGTTTTCGCCGGGGGCGGCAAAGTCGGCGGTTTCCTCGTAGCGATACGATGACCAGCCGCCGCCGAGATACGGGACGATCCGGCGCGAGAACTGCCGGAACCGCCAGCCTGCGGTCACATCGACCGGCGACACCGTCACCTGCGTGGGAATGCCCAGCGGGAACACGCGATTGCTGGTGGCGAACACCCGCGTGCCATCGGCCTTGAACTGCGCGCCGCCGACGCCGATGAACAGGCCCCCGAGCGGCAGGCCGACCTCAACGCCGCCACCGACCAGGCGACCACTGTCGCTACCCACGACACTTTCAAACGTATCCGCCGCCGTGAAGGTGACCGAGCCCATCATGCCGTAGCCGCGGACGTCGACGCCCTGGGCCGAGGAGATTGTGGGCAGCAGCCCCGCAAGCAGCGGGACCACGGCCAGGCGAAGCCATGTGTGCAGTGTCATGAACGCGTTCCTCTCAGCGAGCGAGTCCGAGGCCACGCAGGGTGGCCCGTGGGTTAATCATGCCGACACCATACTCGTCGTCCCGTCCGGCGGGCCCCTTGTCGGTGGCGAACTTCTTCATGGCTTCTTCAATGGCATCGGGAGAGGTGATGCCCTGCTGATAGAGCAGTGCGGCCAGACCGGCGACATGGGGCGTGGCCATCGAGGTGCCCTGGAAGTAGTAGTAGGCGAAGGAGTCCGCACGAGGGGGGCCGAACTGTGCGACGGGGCGCCGGAAGGTCTGCAGCAGGTCGAGGTCGAGGGTCTGCTGAATGACTCCCCCTGTCGAATCGGCCCGCAGGTCGCCACCAGGTGCGGTGAGTTCGACGGCGGGGGAGGTCACCGAATAATAAGCACCCGCCAGTGATTTTCCGACAGCGGATACCGTGACGGCCCCGGCCAGCGTCGGGCTGACATTGCCCAGGATGTTGGGGAGATTTCCGCGCTCGCGCGCGTTCCCCGCGGCGATGGCGACGAAGGCACCACGGCCGACGGCGTAGCGCACGGCCGCGTCGACCACGGGCGCAGGACCGCCGCTTTCACGTCCGAGGCTCAGATTGATGACTTTCGCATTGTTGTCGGCGGCGTAGCGGATGCCCTGCGCGACGATGTCGTCGGTGCCGTTGTTCGGCGCCCCGAAAATCAAATCCCACTCGCCGGCGATGACCTTGACCGGCATGATCTTCACATTGAACGCCATGCCGGCGACGCCGACGCCGTTGTTCGTGAGCTGACCGACCGTACCGGCGACATGTGTGCCGTGCCCGTCGAGGTCCACCGGGGTGTCATCGGCCCAGATGAAATCGCGAGGGGCCACGAACCGGTCAGCACCGCCCAGTTCGGGTGCCGTGGCGAACGGGATGTCAACCTGCCCGAGCGCGGGATAGACCGGCCCGCCGGCCACCAGCCGGAACGGAAAGCGCGAGTTGAACCGGTAGGTGCCCGACCGATGCGCGACGCCGGTGTCGACGACCGCCACGATGACATTCGCCGTGGCGCCCGGCTGAATGTCCCACGCACGCTCCATGTCGAGCGCCGTCATGTTCCACTGCAGGTTGTAGAACGGATCGTTCGGGCGATACATGCGGTGATTCACATACCGCGGCTGGGCATACTCGACATCGTCACGGGCGG
>JBIIDF010000188.1:0-6002 GCA_044238535.1 Vicinamibacterales bacterium | reverse complement strand
CTCGAACAGCACACCCTCGCGGGCCAGCTGGTCGAAGGCGGGGGTTTCGGCGGCCTGGGGGCGTCCGTAAGCCCCGATGCGGTCGACGCGGGTGGTGTCGAGTGTGACCAGCAGCAGATTCAGGCCCGCGCGGTCAACGCCCGCGGGAAGCTCGCCCAGCGTCACGCCGCCCCCGGCCTGCTGAGGACGGGGCCCGCAGGCCACCACCCCAAGGAGCAGCACGAGTGCCGCGACGGCTCGGCCCGTCGTTTCCAGGGTCCCGGGGAACCCGAGTCCGCTGGAGGCCGTGCGGCCCTGCCGTCCCGATGCGGTGGGACCCGGGGCGGCTTCCAAGGCGGCCTCGGGGCGCCGCCGGCCGGCACCGGTGGTGGCCGGCCCCATGACGCTGACGTTTCGTGATTGCAACAGGCGTGTCACTTTCACTACCCTATCAGATCGAAAATTCGGCGTGGGCGTGGAGGCCCATCTCACGATGTACAGACATTCACTGGCTCTTCGATGGACGGCGCTGGGCTGCATGGCCCTGGTCGCCAGCTTACTCTCTCCCGGACTGGCGGCAGCGGAGCCGTCGGCTCCGACGTCGTCTGTGCTGCAGACTGGCCGCGCCCTGGTCACTCGGCAGGCGGTGACGCTGGAGGCGCCGCTGGCGCCGAAGGCCTCCGCATCCGCAGCCACGCAGTCAAACCTCGAGTCGAAGTCGTTTTTCAAGACGAGAGCCGGTGCGGCCACGTTGATTCTGTTCGGCGCCGGTGTCGGTTATGCCGTTTATTCGTCCAGCAACGACCGCGTCCGCGGGGCAAAGCGCTAAAGGGTGATGACCATGACGACATTTTTCCGCGCATGCATCGCCACGTGGGTCCTGCTCCTCGCCGCCTCGACGTCGGCCCAGACGCTGTCCGGCACCATCGCCGGGCAGGTGGTCGACTCGCAGGGGCAGGTGCTGCCCGGGGCCTCGGTCACACTGACCGGCCGCACCGGATCGAACACCCAGACCACCGACGCGACCGGCGATTTCCGATTCATCGGCCTCGCGCCCGGCACCTACAACCTGCGGGCTGAACTCTCGGGCTTCCAGCAGGCCGAGCAGACGGGCATCACCGTCAGCATCGGCAGCACGGCCCAGTTCAAGCTCACCCTGAACGTGGGTGGGGTGACCGAGAACGTGCAGGTCACAGCCAACGTGGTCACGGTCGATACGACCACCACGGCCACCGACAACAAGTTGTCGCAGGACCTGCTGTTCGCCATGCCGATGTCGCGCACCAACGCGGCGGTCAGCATCCTCAACTACTCGCCCGGCGTGAACAGCGGGTCGGCCTTCGGTGGCTCGTCCGACTCGGGCAACGCCCTGCTGCTGGACGGCGTCGACACGCGCGACCCCGAAGGCGGCACGGCCTGGACCTTCTTCAACTACAACATCATTGAAGAGGTGCAGGTCGGCGCCCTCGGCCAGCCCGCCGAATACGGTGGCTTCTCGGGTGCCGTCGTCAACACCATCACCAAGTCGGGTGGCAACCGCTACTCGAGCCTCTTCGAGTACCGCTACACGAACAAGAGCCTGCGCGGCGACAATGTGAGCGCCGACGTGAGGAAGCAGAATGCCACCATCCGCGCCAGCGGCGTCGACAAGCTCAACGACTACACGGTGCAGCTCGGTGGTCCGCTCAAGAAGGACAAGGCGTTCTTCTTCGCCAGCATCCAGCGCTACTCGATTGAGCAGGATCCCGACGGTCCCCGCACCATCCGCACCGAGGTCAGCCCGCGCTTCAACGTGAAGTTCACGTTCCAGCCGACCGCCAGCGACACGCTGACGGCCAACGTGCAGTACGACCAGTACAACCAGACGGGTCGCACGGGGCTGCCGGGCGTCAACAACACGACCGATGCGCAGACCGTGCAGCAGGACTCGCCGGAAATCATCTGGAACGGCCAGTACCGCAAGGTGCTCGGCACGTCCTCGTTCTTCGAGACCAAGTTCACCGGCTACTGGGGGTACTTCGACCTCGACCCGATCAACCCCGCCTCGGCGCGCCTGGACGACTCGGGCAAGTGGTCCGGTGGCGCCGGCTACAGCGCGCAGTACGACCGCGTGCGTAACCAGGTGAATGCCTCGCTCAACCGCTACGTCAACGCCGGCGGCACGCACAACTTCAAGTTCGGCGTGGAAATCGAGCGCAGCAAGATCCGGAACCGCTACGCCTACTCGAACGGTCTGTTCTTCTACGACTACGGCGGCGCGCCCTATCTCGCGTACGGCTACAGCTACGACGTCGAGGGCATGAACAAGCGCCAGAGCGCATATGCCCAGGACCAGTGGACGATTGGCCGCTTCACCGCGAACATCGGCGTCCGCTACGACGGCATTCGCGGCGAAGGCAGCGACGGCCGCGAGTACTACAATACGAACCAGTTCGCCCCCCGCGTGGGCGGTGCGTTCGACCTGACCGGCCGCGGCACCTCGGTGCTCCGCGCGTTCTACGGCCATCTCTACGACGGCGCTGTGTTCTCCACGTGGAACCGTGCTGTGCCCGGCATCAGCGACTACGTGATCTACGAGGCGTTCCCGGGGAACAAGGTCGTCGAAATCGACCGCATCTCGGGGGCCAGCAAGTACACGATGGCCGACGACATCAAGCATCCCCGCACCGATGAAATCAACGTCGCCTTCGAGCAGCAGTTCAAGGGTGTCTGGAAGGCCTCGGCCACCTACATCCAGCGCACGAACCGCAACTTCGTGAACTCGACGCTCATCGGCGGGCAGTGGTCCCCCATCACCGTCAACAACCCCAAGACCAACACGCCGCTGACGGCCTACCGCTGGGCCAACCGTTCCAGCATCCAGCAGCAGTTCCTCATCGACAACGTCGACTCGGTCAACTTCCCCGGTGCGGGGAACCTCGACATCTACCGCGACTATCGCGGCGCGATGTTCGTGCTGAGCCGCGCCTACGCCAACCGCATGCAGGGCCAGATCTCCTACGTGTTCTCCAAGACCACAGGGAACCTGCCCAGCTCGTCGCAGGCGGGTTTTGCCAGCGGCCAGTTCGAAACGCCGAACGGCAGCCTCATCAACCGTGATGGCCGGGTGCCGCTCGACCGTCCGCATGAATTCAAGGCGTTCGTCGGCTACCAGGTGCCCAAGGTCGAGATGGCGTTCAACGCCTACTTCCGCGCCATTAGCGGCACCACCTACACCGGCTTCACCCGCCTGACGAGCGGCACCATCAACTGGAGCGGCTCGAACGATGTCTTCATCGAGCCGCAGGGCAGCAACCGGAACGATTTCCTCCGGCTGCTCGACCTGCGCGTCGAGAAGGTCTTCAATGCCGGCGTCAACCGCTTCGGTATCTATGCCGATCTGGAGAACGCCCTGAACTCGGGAGTCGTCACCGCACGCAGCACCCGGTGGCCGACCAACACGCTGACCAATCTCGATGGGTCGCGTGTCGTCCTTCAGCCGGGTTTCGCCACGGCCATCGCGGCGCCCCGCCAGATCACCGTCGGCCTGCGCTGGTCGTTCTAGGCCAACCGCTGACCTGACACACAAGGGGCCGGCTCCGGAAGCACTCCGGAGTCGGCCCCTTCTCGTTCCCCCGTGCCCGCCCTCCGTCACAGGGCGCTCTCACGCATGAACCGTGCGCGAGGCGCCGACCCACGGCGCACCGGCGCGAACGTCAGACGAGGGCGCTACCGCCGCCCCGCCTGAATCTCGCGCGCCACCCGCTGCACCTCGTCCATCACGCGCAGCAGGTTCCCGCTCCACAGTTTCCCAATCTGCTCTTCCGAATAGCCACGACGCACCAGCTCAAGCGTCACGTTGAACGTCTCGTCGGCCCCGTTCCAGCCTTTCACGCCACCACCACCGTCAAAATCTGACGAGATGCCCACGTGGTCGATGCCGATGGTCTTGACCAGATAGTCGATGTGGTCGACAAAGTCAGACACCGTCGCCATCGGCGGCGGAGGGAACTGCCGATCTATCTCGGCCATCCGCTGGCGGAACTGGCTGCGCGTGGCGTCCGTCTGGCTCGCCGGTCCGCCCTGCAGCCCCATCTCGACCCGCAGCGTCGCGATGGCTGCCGCACGCTCGGCCGAGTCTGGCGGCTTGATCTTCACGTAGCTGTCAAAGGCCACCGTCTGGATGACGCCGCCGTTTTTCTTCAGCGCCTGCAACTGCTCGTCGTCCATGTTGCGGCTGTGGTTGGCCAGGGCGCGGGCGGCCGAATGCGAGGCAATCACCGGGGCCTTCGACGCCGCAATCGCCTGCAGGTTGGCCTGCTTCGACGGATGCGAGACGTCGACCATGATGCCCCAGCGGTTCATCTCGGCAATCACCTGCAGCCCCAGCGGATTGAGGCCGTTGTGCATGAACCCGTCACGTTCGCCGGTGTTCGAGTCGGCAAACTGACTGTGCCCGTTGTGCGCCAGCGACATGTAGCGCCCGCCGCGGTCGTAGAACTCCTTCACCCGTGACAGGTCGGTCCCCAGCGGATACGCGTTCTCGATGCCGATGAGCGCCACCTTCCGCCCCGACGCGGCAATCGACCGCACGTCGGCCGCCGTGAGCGCCAGCCCGATCTGGTCGGGCGCCAGTTCCTTCGTCAGGTGATGCACCGCCTCGAACTTCGCCACCGCCTGCTGATAGGCCCGGTCATAGCCCTCCGGCGTCAGCGACCCCTGTCCGACATACACGATGAAGAAGGCCGCATCGAGCCCGCCTTCCTTCATCTTGGGAATGTTCACCTGCGTGTCGAGCCGCTGGGTGTAGTTGCGCTCGCGCGTGAAGTCGCGCGGATTGATGTCGGCGTGTGTATCGAGCGTAATCACCCGCTCGTGAATCGCCCGGGCCCGCGCCTGCAGCGCCGCATCCGGCGTCGTCTGCGCCTGCGCCGGACCTGCCGTGAGGGCTGCACACGCACCCGCCACCAGTCTCAAGGATATCGATCGTGTCGTCACTCGGAAGCCTCCCGCCGGCATCCTAACGCACGCCTGGTCCGGTCGGAGACACCGCGGTCGGGACGGACAAAAAAAGGCCGCGTCAGCGAAGACGCGGCCGAAGGAGGTGGAGCGAACGCGGACGAATCAGGAAATGGGGGTGTAGGCCGGCGCTGCGGCCGGATGCAGGGCGACGGATGCCACGGCATCGGCCTCGACCAGCGCGAAGGCCTCAGGGTCGGCCAGCAGGGCGCGTCCCAGGTCGGTGTGCAGCTGGTGCCCGGCCCGGTGCGCCACGACATGCCCAATCAGCGGATGCCCCAGCAGGGCCAGATCCCCCACCGCATCCAGCATCTTGTGCCGCACAAACTCATCATCGAAGCGCAGCGCATTGAGCACGCCGGTATCGCCGATGACGATGGCGTTGTCGAGCGATCCGCCGAGGGCGAGTCCCTGCTGACGCATCCACTCGACTTCCTTGAGGAAGCCGAACGTGCGCGCGGCTGCGAGGTGGTCGGTGAAGGTCGCCTCGGTGATCCGCTCGGTCCGGGTCTGGTGCTTCAGGAGCGGGTGGTCAAAGCTGATGGTGTAACTGATCTTGAAGTGGTCGGACGGATACACGGCCATCCGCTTGTCGCCGCTCGTGACCTGCACGGGGCGCAGCACCTTGATGACGCGCCGCGAGGCCGCGAGCGTTTTCCGCCCGGCTTCCTGCAGCAGGAACAGAAACGGCGCACTGCTGCCATCCATGATGGGCACTTCGCGCTGGCTCAGTTCGATGATGACGTTGTCGATGCCCGAGGCGACGAGCGCGGCCAGCAGGTGCTCGACCGTTTCGACGGTCGCGCCGTCGTGACCCAGTACCGTGGCATAGCTGCAGGTCGCCACCTGGTCCAGGCGCGCCGGAATCTCTCGCCCGAGGTCGGTGCGGCGGAACCGGATGCCGGTGTCGGCGGTGGCAGGCTTGAGCGTCAGCGTTACCTTCTGGCCTGAATGCAGGCCGATGCCGGCGCACGATACCTGACGTCTGATGGTCTGCTGGGCAGTCATGAGTGGCGTGATCGTCT
>JBIIDF010000187.1:0-6029 GCA_044238535.1 Vicinamibacterales bacterium | reverse complement strand
ACCGGCACGGCCTGCAGCCACACCACCGATGAAAACTCCACCACCTCCTCGGTCCGGCGCCGATACAGATGCAGCAGCAGCGGCACCACGATGGCCAGCGCCCCCAGCAGGTAGAGCGGCGCCAGAAACGACAGGGGCCCCATTCAGCGAATCTTCCGTCGCGTCTGCAGGTAGGTCAGCAGCGCGGTATCCAGGGGGTCGGCGGTCGTCAGCAGGCAGTAGTCGATGCCGTGCTGGCCGAGCGCGTGGCGATAGTGCGCCACCTGCTCGCGCATGCGCGTCACGTAACGCTCGCGCATCTCTCCCGGCACCAGCGCAACCTCGGTCCCGCTCTCCATGTCGCGAAAGCGCGAAGCGCGCGCAAACGGAAATTCGCGCTCGTGCGGATCGAGGATCTGGAACACCAGCACATCGCTGCCCTTGTGGCGGAAGTGACTCAACCCGTCCACCACCGAGGAAGCATCGTCCAGCAGATCGGAAATTACCACCACGAGTCCCCGCCGATCGATCGCCTCAACGAGATCTCCAAATGGCGTGGCGAGCCTGGTGGTCTCCCCCGGCGCGAGCCGCTCGAGGGCCAGCAGCAGCGCACGCAGATGGCCCGCGCGCACGCCCGGCGGCATGCGGAAGCGGATGCGGTCATCCACCGTCACCAGACCGACCGCATCACGCTGACGATGCATCAGATACGCCAGCGTCGCCGCCACATACGACCCGTACTCGAGCTTCGAGACGGCCCCCGAGGCAAACCGCATCGACCCGCTGATATCGAGCACGAGATGGCACTCGAGATTCGTGTCGTGCTCGAACTTGCGCACGACATGCCGATCGGAACGGGCGAACACCTTCCAGTCGAGGGTGGCGAGGTCATCGCCCGGCAGGTAGGGACGATACTCGGCGAACTCGACGCTCGACCCACGGAACGGACTGCGATGCAGGCCGCTCAGGAATCCTTCAACGATCGTGCGGGCCTTGATGTCGATCGACCCCAGCCGGGCCACGACCGCCGGATCAAGGAACCGGGACGGCGTCGTCATGCGACTAGAGTCCGCTGGCAGGGACTGGCACTGCGGCGACCAGCCGCTCGATGACGCGGTCGGGCGTCATTCCTTCGGCCTCGGCGTAGAAATTCGGGATGATGCGATGTCTGAGAATCGGCGCCGCCAGCGCCTGCACATCCTTGACGGTGACGTGCAGCCGGCCGTGCACCAGGGCGCGGGCCTTGGCGCCGAGCACCAGGGCGTGCGAGGCCCGCAGCCCGGCGCCCCACTTCACGTACTGCTCGACGACATCGAGCTTCGCCCCCCGGCCCGGACGTGAACTGTCCACCAGCCGCACGGCGTAGCGCGCCACATCGTCTGCCACCAGCACCGAGCGCACGGCCTCCTGAATGCGCAGGATGTCGTGGCCATCGAGTACCCGCTGTGGTTCCGCGCCGGCGCGCCCCGTCGTGCCCGTCACCACCTTGACCTCATCGTCCTCCGAGAGATACGTCATCACGACATTGAACAGGAATCGGTCCAGCTGCGCTTCCGGCAGGGGATACGTGCCTTCCAGCTCGATCGGGTTCTGTGTCGCCAGCACGAAGAAGGGCCGTTCGAGTTCGTACGTCCGTCCCGCGGCCGTGACGTGATACTCCTGCATGGCTTCGAGCAGTGCGGCCTGTGTCTTCGGCGGTGTGCGGTTGATTTCATCCGCCAGAATGATCTGCGCGAATATCGGCCCGTGCACAAAGCGCAGGGACCGCCGCCCCCCCTCGTCGTCGAGCACCTCGGTGCCTGTGATATCGGCCGGCATCAGGTCGGGCGTGAACTGGATGCGCTTGAAGCGCAGATGCAGAATCTGGGCGAGTGTCTTGACGAGCAGCGTCTTCGCCAGCCCGGGCACGCCCGTGATGAGGCAGTGACCGCCGCAGAATAGCGACATCAGCACCTGATCGACCACCTCGTCCTGCCCGACAATCACCTTCCGCAGTTCGGTGAGCACCTGTTCACGCTGGCGCGCCACCTGCCGGGCCAGCTCGGGCATGTCGTGCTGAGATCCGTTCATGTCGTCGATCATCCTTCGCGCCGTCAGTGCGTCAGTGAATACACCACTTCGTTGATCAGCATCTGGTAGGCCAGCGCGGTCCAGCGAAGGTAGCCCGGATATTCCTCGGCGTTCGACCACTCGACGCCGTCACCCATGTCCGTGTTCCAGTTGAACAGCACCATGGGCCGTCCATCATCATCCAGAATCGCCCGCAGGTGCGGCTGGAAGCCACCTTTTTCCCAGGTGCGCCCACTGAAAAACGAGCCCAGTCCGGGAATCTGCGGGTAGCGATCGATCAGATAGAACGACGAGAAGATGGGATGCGGTGGCGCCAGCTCCACAATCTCGCGATCGGGAAACACCAGCGACATCTGCTGCACCGTGAGCTCCCATTCGTAGGGCCCATGGAAATCATCGAAGGTGAGCGTGCCCCCGCGCAGCAGGAACTCGCGAAGAATGGGCACCTCGTTGGGCTGCAGATCGAGATTGCTCGGTTCCACCAGATACAGCCACGGAAACTGCCACAGGCGCTCGTCGGTGAGCTCGATGACGACCGGCTCTCCGACCTGAATGGCGGTGACTGATCGGATGCGCCGTGACAGGTTCTGTTCCGCGGCGGGCGCGTCAATGGCCCAGGGATCATCCCAGAAGCTCATGCGCGGGCGACCCGCACCGAGCCGTTCGTAGGATGCGGTGTATTTGACGCGCGCAAACGTCCACTGCAACCCGGCCAGACGGTCGCCGGGCATCGCAGGCATCTGCGCATCCACGACCACCGCTGCCAGCAGCGTCGCCACGGCCAGCGCGCAGATCACCAGGAGCCGTCCGTGGTGACCGCCCCGTCGACCCATCATCAGCGCCCTCCACTCAGGGCAATCAGCAGTTCCTGTGCCCGGGGATAGGTCGGGGCCAGTTCCAGCGCCGCCAGCACCTGACGACGGGCCTCGGTCTTCTCACCTGTCGCGAGCAGCGCCTCGGCAAGGTCCGCATGCGCACCGACCCGATCAACCGGCCGCGCCGCCAGCGCGATGCGGAAGGCACGCACCGCATCGGCATGCCGGTTGTCAGCCATCGCGATGTGCCCGAGCGTCGTGTGCGACGGCGCATCGAAGGGATCGACGGCGACCGAACGGCGCAGTGCCCGTTCGAGCACCTGCGGCTGTGACGTACGGTCGACGAGCGTGGCCAGCGTGCGCGCCGCCGTTAACGCGGCCGGGTCGAGCGTTCCCAGTGTGTCGAGTGCGGCAATCGCCTTGGCCGGCTGCTTCAGCGACTGGGCCACCTCGGCCACAGCCCGGAGCGGATTCTCGTCTCCCGGCGCATTGGGCACCAGCGCGGCCGCCATCTCGAACGCCACCAGGGCCCGTGCTGGCTGCGACGGGCGCAGTGCCTCGCCCAGCGCCATCTGCACGGGGAACGAGTCGGGCTGCAGGCGCGCCAGGGCCTCGAGCGCCTCGACCGTCGTCGCCGTCTCGAGGCCCTCGGGCGCCTGCAGCACCTGACGCAACCGACGGTAGCGCCCGTCCAGAAACGCAGTGAAGCTGATCTGCAGATCATCGAGCGTGACGCCCAGCACCCTCGTCACCGCCTCATCAGTGTCCACCCCCGTGGCATACACCTGCACCAGCGCACGCAGCCTGGGCTGACCGAACCGCTCCACGATGTGCTCGACGATGAGGGACGACTGGAAGTAGGCGAGGGAGATGGTCTCGGGGTTGGTGAAGCCGCTGTTGAGATCCGCCAAGGGAAAGACCGTCCCGGCCTCGAGCGCGCGCGCGAACGTGACATCCATCTCGCGGCCCCAGTCGCGGCCGGCACGCACTTCCTCGAACGTTGAGATCCCCTCGGTCAGCCATCGCGGTACGCGCTGCCCGGACAGTTGCAGGGTGATGACGTGCGCCATCTCATGCCACAGTGTCGCGCCCCAGTTGAAATCGCCAGGGGGCCGCGCCTTCGGCGAATCGAGCGTCACGACCTTGCCGAAACACGCCCCCAGTGCGCCGAGCAGTCCGGGCAACCCGAGGTTGCGCACGGCAAAATCATCGTGACGCGGAAACATCTCCACCAGAATTGGTCCGGCCGGCGTGAATTCCCAGATGCGGCTCAGGGTGTCGAACGCCTCCCGTGCCAGGGCGGGCACGTAGTGCGACATCACTGGCGACTCGTCCTCGTGCAGCCTGATGACCAGCGGGCCGCTGCTGATGCGGCCGAACTTCTCGAGCGCATCGAGCACGCCGAGCAGGTTGAACGTCACCACATCGTACGGGTCCTGGCGAAACGCCATCTCCAGCATGCGGCGTGCACCGGCCTCGTCGCCAATCCGCATCAGATTCGCGCCGAGATCGGCATAGGCCCGCCAGTGCTCGCGATCCAGTTGCAGCGCCCGCCGCACGTGTGTGGCTGCCTCTTCAAACCGGTAATAGCCGGCGGTCACCTCGCCCAGCGTGCGGTGAAACTCGGCATCCGCCGGGTGAATCGTCCGCACGAGGGCCTCGAGTCGTGCGAGGTCCTCGGCCCGCCCCTCAACGTAAGCCAAGCCTCCTTCGAGTGCGAGCGCCTCGCGGCTCCTCGGATTGACGGCCAGCGCCTTCGCCAGCCACTCGCGCGCCTCGGCTTTCCGGTCCTGCTGAATGGCCGCCGCGGCCAGGTGCGTGAGCGCATCGGTGTGCCGGGGGTTCCGGGCGAGCACGCGCGCGAGCAACTGTCGGGATTCCGGCGGATTCTGGTCGGCAAGCGCACGGGCCATCCCCATCTGCGCGTCCTCGTGCGTCGGGTCGGCCGTCAGCGCCGCCGTAAAGGACTGCGTGGCTTCCGCGGTGTTGAATTTCTCGAGGAACAGTTCGCCCCACGCCGTGTTGATGGCGGGGTCTTCAGGGGTCAGTCGCGCGGCATCGCGAAAGAGCGCATTGGCATCTTCAAATCGGCCCAGGGCCCGGGCCGCCCTGGCGGCGCGAGCCAGATCGCTGGCGGTGACCGCATCCTGCGCGCCGAGCATGACCTGCTCGAGGGTGCGGCGTCCCTGGGGACGCTGGCCCCGGTACAGTTGCAGGAGTCCGAGTTCAAGGGCCGCGTCACCAGAACGGTGGCGCTCGGCTGCCGGCTCCAGCAGCGACTGTGCCGTCTCGTAGTCGCCGGTGGCCCGCGCCCCGCGGGCCCTGATCAGCAGGAGCGAGTCGTCCGCACCGGCGTCGGCGGTCAGGCGTTCGACGTCCTCATACCGCCCCGTCCGGAGGGCCTCTTCTGCCGCAGGCCGTCCACGCAGCGGCGAGGCTGGGGGCTGAGCCTGTGCCGAGGCACGCAGCGCCCATGGCCCCCCCTGCAGCAGCAGAAGACACAGCCCTCCGACACAAAGCGTAGCGGAACGACGCATGATGGACCTGCCGCGAGTATACGCCGAGCTGAACGGACCGGCGCGGGCCCGGCCCGCGGCGTGTCCCTAGCAGGACACGCAGCGGTTGTTGTTGCGGGCGCCCAGACTTTCGAGCAACTTGATCGTTTCCGGATAGGGCTGCGTGCGCTGCACCGGGCCGTTGGCCATATCGAGCGTCGTCAGGCCTGCACGATTCACGCGGGTGACGTCGGCGCCCTTCGAGACCAGATACTGGATCATTTCGTTGTCGCCACGCGAGGCCGCATGGTGCACCGCGGAGTTGCCGTCGTCGTCAATCGCGTTGACGTCGAGCCCCAGTTCCTCGATGAGGTACTTGACGGCCGCCAGCATGCCGGTCGGCGCGAGACGGTGGGCATTCCCGGCGAAGCCTTCTCCGTAGCCCACACCCGAGGCGGCGTGCAGCGCACCGATGCCGGGGCCACCACTGGGCAGCGGGGGCAACCCTGACGGGCCCGCCTGCGCCTGCGTGCCGCCCTGCATCCCGCGGTTGTTACTGGCGGGCTTGACGGTGGTGATGTTGGGGTCGGCACCGCGGGCCACCAGCAGCTTCATGGCGCGGATGTCGGAGGCGTATGCCGCCTTCCAGAACGGGGTGGCGCCAATCTCG
>JBIIDF010000186.1:0-6030 GCA_044238535.1 Vicinamibacterales bacterium | reverse complement strand
GGCCCGTATCCGTCACGTGCAGGACAACCAGCGGTGTCGCCCAGGCGTCGCCGTCCGGTTCGTGGACGCGGGCTGAGACCCGCACCTCGCCGCCGTCGCGGTTGTAGTGCACCGCATTGGCCACCACGTTGTCGATGACGCGCGTGATGAGGGCGGGGTCGGCATAGAGATGCACGCCGTCCGGAATGTCATGCTGCAGTCGAACGCCCCGGGCGCCAGCGAGCGGGCTGACGCGTGTGACGGCATCGGCGATGAGCGGCGCCAGCGCGACCTCGCGCAGCACCACATCGCGCGAGCCTTCCTGGGAACGTACCAGCATGATGAGGTCGTCCGTGAGTTCGGTCAGTGAGGCGACCCGGCCACGCACGTGCCGAAGAGTCTCGGCGTAACTGTCGGCGGTGCGCGGATGCCTGAGCGCCACATCAAGCTCGCCGGCTATGGCCGTCAGCGGTCCGCGCAGCTCGTGCGAGGCGTCGGCCGCGAAGCGGCGATTGGCTTCGACGGCATGCTGCAGACGGTCGAGCATGGAGTTGAGCAGCTGCGTCATGCGGCCCAGTTCGTCCTGCACCAGTGGCCGGTCGAGTCGGGCATCGAAGTTGCCCCGTGCGATCCACGCGGCCCGGTCCGTAATGCGCGCCACCGGGGCCAGGGCCTGCGAGGCCAGCGACGCCCCGATGGCCGACGTGGCGGCGATGGACACGAGCCACACGCCCAGCAGCAGCCACGCGAGGCTCGCCAGCCCGGCCTGCAGGTCGTCCGCGAACAGGCCGACGGCGATGGCATACGCATCGGCGTCGCGCGTCTCGGTCAGGACGACCACACGGGCGTCGCGTGCCTGGATGCGCACCCACAGCATCGGCGAGTGGCCGGCAAAGGCGTCCTCGAGCGCGCCTTGCGGGACGACGGCCGTCTCTGGACCGAGGGCCGATGACGCAAGGAGGAGGCGGTGTTGCCGGTCGTAGATCTGGACGAATTTTTCGGTGAAGGCGCCCGCCGTCAGCTGTTCGAAGGCGCGCTCGTGCAGGTGCACGCCTTCGCTGCCATCGGTCGACGATGCCGCTTCGGTCGCGCCGATCGTGCGTACGTTGTGGTCGAGCCACCGATAGACGTAGGTGTGCGCTGCGGCATAGATGGCGACGTTCGCCAGGCCGATGAGCACTCCGGCGGCCAGCGTCCAGCGCAATGTGAGGCGGGCACGGAAACTGGTGGGCCAGCTGAAGCGCATCACGGGGTGGGACTCTGCTGCCTGAGCATATAGCCGAGGCCACGCACCGTGTGAATCAGCGGGGCGGGCGTGACGCCTTGCAGCTTGCGCCGCAGATAACCCACATACACATCGGCATTGTTCGACAGCGGGTCGTAGGCACCGCCCCATACATGCTGCGCCAGCTGGTCGCGGGTGACGATGGCCTCGGCGCGCCGCACGAGGAACTCGGCCAGCCGGTACTCGGTGGCGGTCAGCGGCAGCACCTGCCCGTCGACGGTCAGCGTGTGGGCCACCGGGTCGACGGTGAGGGGGCCGTAGTGCAGCAGGTGCGTCAGGTGCCGCGTGCGTCCTCGCCTCGCGAGCGCCCTGAGGCGCGCCAGCAGTTCGTCGAAGGCGAAGGGCTTGGTCAGGTAGTCGTCGGCGCCCTCGTCCAGCCCCGTCACCCGGTCACGCACATCGTCGCGGGCCGTGACCATGATGATGGGGGTGTCGATGCCGGCACGGCGGACTGCCCGGCAGACGGCGAAGCCGTCCGGCCCGGGCAGCATGATGTCGAGGACGATGGCATCAAACTCATCGGCGGAGGCCAGCTCGGCCACGTCGTGGCCGTCGGTGCGCAACACCACGCTGTGATGCTCCTCGGTGAGGCCGCGGATGAGAAAGCGGCTGATCTCCGGGTCATCTTCCACGACAAGGATGCGCATGGTCTCAGTGGGTCGCGTGCGCCTCGCGACGGGCGACGCGCCGTTCGATGATGTCGTACACCGTGGGCAGCACGATCAGGGTCAGCAGGGTCGACGTGATGATGCCCCCGACGACGACGGTGGCGAGGGGGCGCTGCACTTCGGCACCGGCCCCCTGCGAGAGCATCATCGGCATGAAGCCGAACGCAGCCACGGTGGCCGTCATCAGCACGGGCTTGAGGCGGGTGGCCGCACCAGCCAGGGTGGCGGCATGCACGTCGAGGCCTTCGTCTTCGCGCAGCGCCTTGATGGCGGCGAGCATCACCACCCCGTTGAGTACCGCCACGCCGAAGAGCGCGATGAAGCCCACGGAGGCAGAGAGGTTGAGGTTGAGGCCGCGCAGCCACAGTGCGGCGATGCCACCGACCACCGCAAACGGTACGTTGAGCAGGATGAGCAGGGACCAGCGCACTTTGCCGAAGGTGACCATGAGCAGCAGAAAAATGATGGCCAGCGACAGGGGGACGACAATCGCGAGGCGGGCCGTGGCGCGCTGCTGGTTCTCGAACTGACCGCCCCACGTGATGTAGTAGCCCGATGGGATCGTCACCTGCGTCGCCAGCCGGCGCTGGGCGTCGGCCACGAAGCTGCCGACGTCGCGACCGCGCACGTTGGTTTGCACGACCAGGCGTTTCTCGGCGTTCTCGTGCGTAACGGCCTCCGGCGTCGACGCCAGTCGAATCCGTGCGAGCCGGCTGAGCGGCACGCGCTCCCCTCCCGGAGCCGCCACGGTCAGCGCGCCGATGGTGTCTGCACTTTCGCGGGCACCGGAGGGATACCGGACGACGATGGGAAAGCGGCGTGCCCCGTCGAGCAGTTCGCTGGCGCGTCGGCCGCCGATGGCAGCCTCCACCACCTCCTGGACATCGGTGACATGCAGGCCGTGGCGCGCGATGGCGTCGCGGTCCAGCGTGACTTCGAGTTGCGCGGCACCCGACAGGATTTCCACCTGGGCATCGGCGGCGCCTTCGACATCCTCGATCACGGCGAGCACCTGCGCACCGATGCGTTCCAGGACGGCCGAGTCGGGGCCGAAGACTTTGACGGCGACATCGGCCTTGATGCCCGAGACCACTTCGTCCAGCCGCATCGCCATCGGCTGCGTGAAATTGACCGAGAGGCCAGGCACATGCGCGAGGGACGCCGCCATGGCGTCAATCAGGGCCTCCTTGGTGCGGCCGCTCTCCCACGAATCCTCGGGATGCAGCAGCACATACACATCACCCTGATAGATGCCCATGGCCTCGGTTGCCAGATCGGGGCGGCCCAGTTTGGTGACGACCTGCGAAATTTCCTTGAAATCGCGCAGCAGGATCTGTTCGACCCGGGTGGAGATTGCCACGGATTCCTCAAGGGACACCGAGGGGAGCTTGCGGGTTTCGATGAGGATGGACCCCTCGTCCAGGCGCGGCATGAATTCGGTGCCGAGGAACGGCACCGACCCGAGGGCCACCGAGACCACCACCAGCGCCGTCGCCACGGTGAGGCCGCTGCGGCGCATGCAGCCGGCCAGCAGCCGCTCGTAGCGGCCGCGCAGCCGGATGAACCAGGGCTCTTCGTCGTGCTGGCCATCGAGCTTCAGGAGGAAGGAGGACAGGACGGGCACGCCGGTCAGCGACAGCAGCAGCGACCCGAAGAGCGCCGAGCAGACGGTGATCGCCATGGGGCGGAACATCTTCCCCTCCAGCCCCTCGAGCGTGAAGATGGGCAGGTAGACCGCGATGATGATGAGCACGCCGAAGAGCACCGGTCGGGCGACTTCGACGGCGGCACCGCGGAACAGGGCCAGCCGGGCCTCGCCGGCGTGCTCGCCGGTCGCATGGGCGAGCCGATCGCCGACATGCGAGCGTCGTCGCACGAAATTTTCCATCATGACCACGGCCCCATCGACCAGCAGGCCGAAATCGATGGCCCCGAGCGACATGAGATTGGCCGACACGCCGAACACCCGCATGCCGATGAAGCCGACCAGCATCGACAGCGGAATCACGGCGGCGACAATGAGCGCCGCCCGGACGTCGCGAAGGAAGAAGACGAGCACGACCACGACGAGCAGGCTGCCCTCGATCAGATTTCTGGTCAGCGTCGCTGTGGTGCGGTCAATGACATCACGCTGGTCGTAGAACTTCTCCAGGCGCATGCCTTGTGGCAGCGATGCGGCGATGTCTGTCATCCGCGTGCGGATCCGGTCGGACATGTTGAGGGCGTTTTCACCCTTCAGCATGATGACCATGCCGGCGACCGTTTCGCCCTGACCGTTGCGTGTGACCGCTCCGTTTCTGGGCATGGGGGCGACCTCGATGGTCGCGACATCGCGCAGCAGGATCGGGCTGCCTCCGGGCGATTTCAGGACCACGCGCTCGAGGTCTGCCAGGCCTGTGAGCAGGCCGACGCCGCGGACGGTGTACCGTTCCGACTGATGCTCGATGAACCCTCCGCTGAACGACTGGTTGCTGTCAGCCACGGCCTGCAGCACATCGCCGAGGGCGAGCTGGTGCTTCTCCAGCCGAGCGGGATCGACCACGACCTGAAACTGCTTGGTGAGGCCGCCCCACGAGTTAATCTCGCTGACGCCCATGATGGACCGCAGCCGATTGCGAATGTCCCAGTCATGCGTGGTCTTGGCCACCATCGGGTCGATGCCGTCGCCGGTGACGACGTACTGGAAGATTTCGCCGAAGGCCGTGGCCACCGGGCCGAGCACCGGCTGCAGGCCCTCGGGGATGCGCGAGCGCACATCCGCCAGCCGTTCGGTGACCAGCTGGCGTGCGAAGTAGGTGGCCACGTCATCGCGGAAGACGACCGTGACGATGGACAGCCCGAACTTCGAGAGTGACCGCACTTCCTCGGCCCCCGGGACACCCATGAGTGCCGTTTCGATGGGATACGACACACGCTGCTCGACTTCGGGGGCGGCCAGGCTGGGCGCCTCGGTGATGACCACCACCTGGTTGTTCGTCAGGTCGGGGAAGGCCTCCACGGACAGTTCCCGAAACGCGACGACTCCGGTGGCCACCAGCAGGACCAGTGCCAGCAGCACAAACGCGCGCTGGCCCAGGCTCGCGTTGACGAAGCGCTCGACGAGACCCACGCTATTCCCCCTCGCCGCCGGCAGGCTTGGCCAGCTCGGACTTGAGCAGGAACGCGCCGGTGATGGCCACCATGTCACCCTCGCGCAGGCCTTCGACAATCTCGATTTCGCCGTTGAGATCCGTGCCGATGCGTACCGACCGGCGGTCGTAGCGATTGGGCACGGTACGGACGAACACGACCGATTCGCCCTCGAGTGACTGCACGGCGGCCGAGGGCACCACGGCCACGCGGCGGGGGGCGGTGGCACCAAGCGCTACGGTCACGAACATCTGCGGCTTGAGGCGGCGGTCGGGATTGGGTATCTCGATGCGCAGCGTCACACGACGCGTCTCGGGATTGATGACATCACCGACCGCCGTAAGAGTTCCGGTGAACGAGTTCCCTGGATACGCCGCGGTCGTCACCGACACCTCACGCCCCGTGACGAGGCGTCCCAGACGGGCCTCGTCGACCTCTGCGGTAATCCAGAGCCGGCTGAGGTCGGCCACGACCAGCAGCGGTGTGCCCGGCGTGACGGCAGCCCCTGGCGTGACGAGGCGTTCGATGACCGAGCCGGCAAAGGGGGCGGTGACGGGGATGTCGTCGTTGGCCGTCGGATCGGCGTCTTCGCTGGGCACGATGCCGTAGTGGCGCAGTTCCTGTTCCGCGCGGGTGACTTCGGCCTGTGCCGCACGCACGGCCTGTTCGGCGGCGCTGCGCTCGGTCTGCGCGCGCTCGAGTTCCTGAGGCGACAGGGCCTTGTCCTTGACCAGCTGCGCGGCCCGCGATTCGGCCGTGCGGGCATAAGCCAGCTCTGTCTCGCTGCGGCGGCGTCCGGCGAGGGCCGTGAAGTAAGCCGCCCAGGCGTCGTGCACGACGTGACTGTGCAGGTGTGCAAGCACCGTACCGGCCGCCACCCGATCGCCCACCTGCACGGGCACCTCATCAACTACGCCTTCGACGCGCGCGCCGATGCGCGCGACACGCCGCTCATCAAAGGTGACCACG
>JBIIDF010000185.1:0-6036 GCA_044238535.1 Vicinamibacterales bacterium | reverse complement strand
CGCTTCATGCGGCGCAGCACGGCGTCAGAGGCATGCTGCAGGGGCAGGTCGATGTACTTGCAGACCTTGTCCAGGGTGGCCACCGCCTCAATCACCTCGTCGGTGATTGTGGTCGGGTAGAGGTACAGCATGCGAATCCACTCGAGACCCTCGACGGCATTCAGGGCGCGCAGGAGGGCCGGCAGCTCGCCGCGCGCACCGCGGTCGATGCCGTAGAAGGTGGTGTCCTGCGAGATCAGCAGCAGTTCGCGCACGCCGTCGGCCGCCAGTTGCGTCGCCTCGCGCACGATTGAGTCGATGGAGCGGCTGCGGTAGTGGCCCCGCATCTTGGGAATGATGCAGAACGCGCACGCGTAATCGCAGCCTTCCGCAATCTTCAGGTAGGCATAGTGCCCGGGTGTGGCTCGTCGACGCGGTGTATCGGCGTCGTAGAGATACGTGGGCAGGTCGAGGCCGAAGACCGGGGCGTCGGTGGCCGCGGTCGCGGGCATCGCCGGAGCGGTAGTGCCAGGCGCGGGCTCGTCGCGCCGGTAGAATCGCAGCGGCGCCACGCCCGTCGCCGTCGATCGGGGCGCGTCTCCGCCAGGGGACAGCAGGTCGACCAGCCCGGTGACTTCGCCCGTCCCGAGCACCGCATCGATCTCGGGAATCTCGGCCTGCAGTTCGGACCGATAGCGCTCGGCCAGGCATCCGGTCACCACCAGCCGGCGGCCCTGGGCCGCTTTCTTGAGTTCCGCCATCTCGAGAATGGCGTCGATGGATTCCTGCTTGGCCCGATCGATGAAGGCGCACGTATTCACGACGAGCACGTCGGCGTCGGTGGCGTCAGGAGTAATGACATGGCCGGCCTGCTCGGCCAGCCCGAGCATGACTTCCGAGTCGACCAGATTTTTGGGACAGCCCAGCGAAACGACGCCAATTTTCACGGAACGCACTTCTCCTTCGCCGATGGTGATGCCGCCGGACACTCAGGGATAGAGCCGATACAGCATGCGCGGATACGGAATGGTTTCGCGCACATGCTCGAGCCCGCAAATCCAGCTGACGCACCGTTCGACGCCCATGCCGAACCCGCCGTGGGGCACCGACCCGTAGCGGCGCAGGTCGAGATACCACTCGAAGGCCTCGGGCGGCAGGTCATGCTCGCGGATCCGCTGCAGCAGCAACTCGTAGTCGTCGAGGCGCTGGCCGCCGCCGATGATTTCGCCGTAGCCTTCCGGCGCCAGTACGTCGACGCACAGGGCGCGGTCGGGTTGCTGCGGGTCGGGCTTCATGTAGAACGCCTTCACCGCGGCGGGGTAGTGGGTGACGCACACGGGACGGTCGAACTGCTCGGAGAGCACCGTTTCGTCAGTGCCGCCGAGGTCGCCACCCACCTCGAAGGGCAGGCCCCTGTCGAGCAGAATGCGGGCCGCCTCGTCATAGTGGAGGCGTGGGAAGGGCGCTTTCACGGCTTCGAGTGTCGTGGTCTTGCGCTCGAGAATGGCCAGTTCCTTCTGCCGGCGGTCGAGGACACGTCCGACGACCGACGCGACCAGGCGCTCGGCCAGGGCGATGACATCGTCCAGCGTGGCGTAGGCCATTTCCGGTTCGACCATCCAGAACTCGGTCAGGTGCCGGCGGGTCTTGCTCTTCTCGGCGCGGAAGGTGGGCCCGAAGGCGTACACCTTCCCGAGGGCCATGGCGTTCGCCTCGTTGTAGAGCTGTCCGCTCTGGGTGAGATACGCGGTGGTGTCATCGAAGTACTGCACCGGGAACAGCGTGGTCGTTCCCTCGCAGGCGGCCGGCGTGAAGATCGGCGTGTCGGCGAGGATGAATCCCTCCCCGTTGAAGAAGTCGCGGATGCCGTTGATGACCTCGTGCCGCACCTTCAGAATGGCGGTCTGCCGCTCGGCGCGAATCCAGAGATGCCGACGATCCATCAGGTAGTCGACGCCGTGTTCCTTCGGGGTGATGGGATAGTCGTGCGAGGCGCCGACCACGGTCAGGCCGCTGGCGATCAGCTCAAAGCCCCCCTTGGCTCGCGCGTCGGCACGGACCAGACCGGTGACGGTGATGGCCGTCTCCTGCCCGAGATGGTCAGCCGCCGCAAACACCTCGTCGCCGACATCGCTGCGGCCCATGACGACCTGGAGAAAACCCGTGCCGTCGCGCACGACCAGGAAGTGGATCTTGCCGCTGGACCGGCGGTTGACCAGCCAGCCCTTGAGCGTGACGGTCTCGCCAACATGTCCGCCGATATTGCCGATATACACCTGCGGTCCCATTTACTGCTCCATCTCCAGTGCCTGTGCCAGTGTGCGGCGCGCCTCTGCGGCGGCGGCGAGCGTCTCTGCGGGGGACTCGGTCGGGCCGAGTTCGAATACCCAGGCCCCGTCGTAACCGACCTTCTGAAACGCCAGCAGCGCTCCGTCCCAGTCAATGGTGCCACGACCCGGGACCAGATGCTCGTCGCGTCGGCCGTGATTGTCGTGCAGATGCGTTGTGAGCAGATGTCCCGAGCACAGTTCAATGGCCTCGGTGACGTCACCCCAGAGGTGCGCATGCCCGGTGTCGAGGCAGATGCCCACCGTGCGCCGCTCGAGCACGTCCTCGATGACCGTGACCAGCGCGCCTGGTTGCGAGAGGGGATTCGGAATCACCTCGAGCGCCAGGCGAATCCCCAGGGCCTCGGCGGCATCGGCCAGGGTCTCGAGGCTGCGCTGGGCTGCGGCCCGCTGGTTGAGCGTGGGTGACGTCTCTGGCGCCCCGACATGCACGACGAGATGCCGGAACGGCACCCGAGAGGCGATGCCCATGGCCGCCAGCGTTTCCTCCACCGCGAGTCGGCGGAGGGACTCATCCGCGGCTGCCAGTGACAGCGTCGGTCCCCAGACGCCGCCAGAAAAGCTGGTGGTCGTCGGGGCATGCACGCTGTGTAGCGTCAGCCCCTGGTCGGCCAGCGCCTGACCGATCTCCTCCACGTGTGCCGGGTCGCGGTAGTCGACGTGCGACCGCGTCGCGTAGATTTCGACGGCGGTGAAGCCGTGCCGGGCCACCAGGGTCAGGTGGGCCGGCGACAGGCGGCTGCCGTGGAACAGATGTGTCGACAGACCGAACGTGGCGGGCACCCGTAGGATCCTATCGCAGCTCGGCGAGGCCATCGGCCAGCAGCGCGTGCAGGCGAGCGAAACGCGGCGTGTGCTGGAGGGCCTGGCGGACGTAACTGAGGGTGCGCGGCATGTACTGAATGTAGACGGTGTTGCCGCGCGTGGTGGTCTGATACCCGAACGTTCCCAGCGCCTTGAGGTTGCGTTGCAGGGCCATCACGTCGAACCGGCGACGAAATTCGCCGTGGGCCAGTGCATCTGTGCCTGCCGGTCCCCGAGTGAGGGCCTGGAAATAGGCGAGCAGTTCGTCGACCTGCGTCGCGGGTAAGTCGACATACGAATCGCGCAGCAGGGACGCGAGATCGTACGTGTCGGGTCCCATCCGGGCGTCCTGGAAATCGATGATGTGCAGGCGCCCATCGTGCAGCATCAGGTTCCGGCTGTGGTAATCGCGGTGGCACAGCACGCGCGGCTCGTCGGCGAGCTCCTCGACGATCATCGTCCACTCGTGGCGGAATGCGTCACGCTGGGTCTCGTTGAGGGACAGGCCCCGATAGGCGCCGAGGTAGTGCTTGACGAAAAACTCGAGCTCCCAGGTCAGCTTCTCGACATCGAAGGCTACGGCGTAGGGCGGATAGTCACGCGACCCGTGCTGGGCCCCGCGCAGTTGCAGGGCGGCGATGAGTTCCACGGCGTCCCGGTAGAGGGCCGCATGGTCTGCGGGGCCGGCGACGCCGAGGTGGGCCTGCAGGGTGACGTCTCCCAGATCCTGCTGGGCGATGATGCCGAGGGCGTCGTCATGCCCCAGGATGGCCGGCACTGGCAGTGACAGGGCCCGCATCAGGTCAGCGACGCGCACAAAGGGCAGCGTGGCGACGTCGATGGGACCGACGTGCAGTGCCAGCACCTGTGGCGCGCTGTCTCGCAGCAGCACCCGGAAGTACCGGCGGTCAGACGCGTCGCCGGTGAGCGGGACCACTTGAATGACGCGCTCGGCGAGCCCGGTGCGCGCGAGATAGTGCCCGATGCGGGAATCCATGTCAGCAGGGGACGACACCGTCGGGTGTCAGTATCTGGCGATCGTAGCGCATCCCGGGGGCCACCTTCACGCCACTGGTGACGATGCAGTGCGAGAGGACGGTGCCGGCCCCGACCTCCACGTCATCCCAGAGGACGCAGTCGGTCACGGAGGCCGTCGGGTCGATGTGGCACCGGTCCCCGCACACGACACGTGCGCGGCCAGCCAGCGCCAGCGAGGTCTCGAGATAGTCGGCGGGCGTGCCAATGTCCTGGAACGATGCCCGCGTCGGCCACAGCCGGATGTGGCCCTGGTGCTGGTGCGCACGGGGCAGATACAGATCCGTCAGCACCTCGGATGCCTGACTGGCAGATACCCCGCTGAAGATCGACGCATTGACGGCCTGCACGCCCGTGAAGTGCCAGAGCGGACGTGAGGACGGCACGGGGGTGCCTCGCAGCACCCGGCGCTCGAGGGCTCCATCGTCCGAGGCCACCAGCGCGTTGTAGCGCAGGATGTCTCCGACGGTCACTGCGAGCGTGGCCTCCGCCCCCGACTGGAGATGCGCCGCCGCCAGTGCGTGCAGGTCGACGTCCGTCAGCGTATCGCCGTTGAGGATGAAGAAACGGTCGTGGGCGAGCAGTGGCAGCGCCCGGGCTGGGCCTCCGCCGGACCCGAGAATCGCGGATTCCCAGGAATACGACACGTGAAGATTCCATGGGCGCCCATCGCCGACAATCGCGGTGATCGAGTCGGCATGCGCGTGCAGGTTGATCACCACGCGCCGGATGCCGGCGTCCTGCAGGCGGTCGAGGATGCGTGCGATCAGGGGCCGGCCGGCCACAGGTAACGACGGTTTGGCCCGGCGCGAGGTGAGCGGCGCCAGGCGGGTGCCAAGGCCGGCCGCCAGAATCAGGGCCGGCCAGGACGAGGCGTCGCGCATGCAGGGGGCTGAGCGTGGAGCGGCCGGGGTGCCCCTGCGCGAAGGCGAGGGGACCCCGGCCGATGAGGAATCAGCGCTTGCGGACGGTCACGAACGTTTCCTGACCGCCGCGCAGAATCAGGAAGAACGCGGTGCTGCCATCGGAGACGCTGTCGAGCAGGCGACGGGCCTCCCCCGGCGTCTTGACGGCACGACGGTTGATCTGCAGGATGACGTCGCCTCGGGCGAGCCCCCCGCGCTGCGCCGGGCTGCCCTGTTCGAGCGCGGTGACCAGCACGCCCTCGGTATCGGTCGGAATGCGCATGCGGCGCATGATGTCCGGCGTGAGGCTGCCCATCGTGATGCCGAAGCCGGTGTCTTCCTGGGTTTCCGACTCGTCCCGGCGTTCGCGGGTCGGCTCGCTGGTCGCGGTGGTCTCGGCCTCGAGGTTGAGTTCGTCGACGGTCAGGTTCAGCGTGCGTTCCTTTTTGTCGCGCAGCACTTTGATCGGCACGGTGGAGCCAGGGCGGGTGCTGGTGACGTAGGCCACAAGGTTGTCGCGGTCCTTGACGCGCTTGCCGCCGAACTCGATGACCACGTCGCCGGGTTCGAGACCGGCCTTGGCGGCCGGGCCGCCAGGATTGACGACCGCGATCAGTGCGCCGCGCCGCTCGGTGAGCCCGAATTCAGCCAGGGCGTCCGCGGGTACCGGCAGCACCTGCACCCCGATGACGCCGCGTGTGATCTTGCCGCTGCGCAGCTGAGGCAGCAGCTCGCGCACCGTGTTGATGGGGACGGCGAACCCGATGCCGATGTTGCCCTGCTGCCGCGCGTCGGTGTAGATGGCGGTGTTGATGCCGACCACCTCGCCGCGCACGTTCAGCAGCGGTCCGCCAGAGTTGCCGGGGTTGATCGCGGCGTCGGTCTGCAGCACATCCTGCGAGCGGCCGTCGGTGATGGGGAACGGGCGTTCCTTGGCGCTGATGACGCCCACACTGACCGTGTGC
>JBIIDF010000184.1:0-6081 GCA_044238535.1 Vicinamibacterales bacterium | reverse complement strand
AAGGTCCCCGCACCATCAAACTCGCCGAGCACGTCTACGGCTACGAAGAAATTCGTCAGCCTGGGTTCACCACGGTCAGCCTGTTTGTGGTCGGGGCCGACGGCGTGCTGCTGGCCGATGGACAGGGCAGTGTCCCCGCGACACAGGCCCTAGTTGATGCCATTAAGGCCGTCACACCTCAGCCCATTCGCTGGTATGTGGTCGGTTCGGATCACGGCGACCACACCGCCGGCAATTCGGTGCTGCCGAAGGATGTGCGCTATGTCATTCATCGCAACTCGCTCGCGCAGATGCAGCGGGATGCGGCCCGGTCTGGGCGGTCGGCCACCGCACCTCCCGTCGTCGTGCCTCCGACGGCCATGACTGGTGATACGGAAACCATCAATGTGGGAGGCATCGAGGTGCGCGTGCTGTTTCTTGGACGCGCCCACACCGGGGGCGACCTCATGGTGCACCTGCCGGCGCAGCGGCTGCTGTTCATGAGCGAGGCCTATCTCAACCGCGTGTTTCCCGCGATGCGGTCGGCCTACCCGTCAGAGTGGGTTCGGGTCATTGACCGTGCGCTGGCTCTGGACGTCGACCGGTTTGTGCCGGGGCACGGCTTCATCGAAGAGCCTCGGGTGTCGCGCGAGGAGCTGGGGGAGTTCCGGAAGGCCCTGCAGTACGTGATTGCCGAAGTGACGGCACTGAAGGCGCGCGGGCTGACCGTGGAGGAGGCCGAGAGGCAAGCGAACTGGGGACCCTATGGCGAATGGTTCCTGCGGGAACAGCAGGCGCCGATCGCGGTGCGCAAGGTGTACGACGAACTCGAAGGGAGACTGAAATGAGCCAACCGACTGCACAGTCGTTCGAGAAGCACGGGCACCACCCGGTGCCGACCTACATGGCCACACTGCTGTGGCTGGGCGCACTGGTCGCGTGGCTCGGGTCACGGTTGCTCGGATGGAACGCCGCCGATGTGTCGATGGGGTTGCTGTTCGGCGTCATGTTCATGACCGTGTCGATGGGCCGTATCTACACGGTGCGGCTGCAGGACCGCATCATCATGCTCGAGATGAAGGTGCGCTGCGCCGAAGTGCTGCCTGCCGGAGAAGATGCGCGCCTGGCACAGCTGACGCCGAAGCAGATTGTGGCCTTGCGGTTTGCCTCGGATGCAGAGCTGGGCGAGCTGCTCGACCGGACTGTCCGTGAGAAACTGTCGCCCGCAGACATCAAGCGCGCTGTCACCCAGTGGCGCGCCGATTACCACCGCACCTAGCCGCGTGCCTGCCGGGACGGACGCGCTGTGACGCCTGACGAAAAACAGGAAGTGCTCAAACTGCTCGAGGCCCATGAGCGCACGCTTGCCGTGTGTCGCGCGTGCGCCGAGACGACACGCGACCTGGCGTGGGAGGTCAAGCGGGGCAGTGCTCCGCCGGCCGAGGCGCTGGCCGCGACTGCCGACGAGGCCACGCGGGTCCTTGACGACCTGGGCCATGTCGAGCTGATGTTGGCCGAGATGAAGGCGGCCCTCTGGTAAGCGCTCCCTGCGCAGCAGTGGTCGATAACGTGAACGATGCCTGATTTCGATGTACTGATCACCGGTGCCGGGGGGGAAGTGGGCCATGGTTTAATCGGGCACCTGGCCGCCGACGGACGCCGCGTCGTCGCTCTCGACGTGCGACCGTTGGGTCCGGAGCTGGCCGCCGGTGTGACGGCCGAATACACCGGCTCGATTCTCGATGGCGACCTGCTGGCACGGGTGTTCCGGGAACACCGGATCGGCACCGTCTTTCACCTGGCCGCCCTGTTGTCCACCAGCGCCGAACGTGATCCCCAGCTCGCCCATCGGGTGAATGTGGACGGGACGCTGGCACTGCTGGAACATGCGCGACAGGCAGGTGAGCAGCACGACCGCACGGTACGGTTTCTGTTTCCCTCGACGATTGCGGTGTATGGGATGCCGTCTCGAGCGGAGAAGGCGCATGCGGGCCGCGTGACCGAAGACACCTTCACTCAACCCACCACGATGTACGGGTGCAACAAGCTCTATGGCGAGCACCTGGGGCGTTACTACGCACAGCACTATCGGCAGGGCACGACCTCGGGCCCGAGGCCAGCGCTCGACTTCCGTGGCCTGCGGTTTCCCGGGCTGCTCTCCGCCGACACCGTGCCGACGGGCGGTACCTCCGATTACGCGCCGGAGATGATTCACGCGGCCGCGCAGGGGCATCCCTACGCGTGTTTCGTGGGGCCGGACACCGTATTGCCATTCATGGCGATGCCGGATGCGATTCACGCGCTGCTGCAACTCGAGCAGGCCGCCCAGGCGACCCTGTCCCGCACCGTCTACAACGTCTCAGCATTCAGCGTGTCGGCAGAGGCGTGCGCCCGCGCGACCCTCGATGCGTTTCCCGATGCCCGCATCACCTGGGACCCCGACCCGCGCCGCCAGGGCATCGTCGATACGTGGCCGGCAGATGTGGATGATTCGTCCGCGCGTCACGATTGGGGATTCGCCCCCGCCTACGATTTCACGCGGACCTTTCGCGACTATCTGCAACCGGCCGTCACTGCGCGGTATGTGAGTCGCGCCTAGCGCGTTCCCGGCTCCGCGTCATGCGCTGCATCGACATCGCCTCCCCGGGCGGACCCGAACAACTGCGTCTGGTCGAACGGCCCGACCCTTCGCCGTCCTCGGGTGAGGTGTGTATCGCAGTGAAGGCCGCCGGGGTCAACCGGCCGGATATCCTGCAGCGCTACGGCAAGTATCCGCCGCCCCCAGGGGCCAGTGACGTGCCGGGCCTTGAGGTGTCTGGTGTGATTGCGGAGGTGGGCCCCCATGTCACGCGCTGGCGCGTGGGCGACGCCGTGAGTGCGCTGGTGGCCGGCGGCGGCTATGCCGAGCGGTGTCTCGCCCCCGAGGGGCAATGCCTGCCGGTGCCCGACGGATGCGCATGGCACGAGGCCGCCGCGTTGCCGGAGACCACCTTCACCGTGTGGGCCAACGTCTTCGAGCGCGGACGTCTGACGGCGGATGAGTGGTTGCTGGTCCACGGGGGCACCAGCGGCATCGGTACCACCGCCATCCAACTCGCGACGGCACTCGGCGCCCGTGTGGTGGCCACGGCGGGCAGCGACGACAAGTGCACTGCGTGTGTCAGCCTGGGTGCGGTCGCCGCGTGGAATTACCGCTCGACCGCCTGGGGCCGGGCCCTGCTCCAGCTGACGGAGGGCCGCGGCGTCGACCTGGTACTCGACATGGTCGGGGGAGACTATACGCCCCGCAATCTCGCCGTGCTGGCCGACGAAGGGCGTCTCGTGCAGATCGCGTTCCTCAAATCGCCGCTCACCGCGCTCGACTGGTTCACCGTGATGCGGAAGCGGCTGTGGCTGACCGGTTCCACGCTCCGCGCGCGCTCCGTCGGGGACAAAGCGGCACTGGCGCGACGCGTCGAGCAACAGGTGTGGCCCCTGGTGGCCGCCGGTCGCGTCCGGCCCCTGATCGCGGCGCGGTTTCCGCTGGCGCACGCCGCAGAGGCCCATCGCCTGATGGAATCCAGCCGTCACATCGGAAAGATCGTGCTCGATGTCGGCGCCTGAGCGGCTGTTCACGGCGCGCTTCGCGCTGATGTTCAGTTTCAGCTTCACGGTGTTTCTGGCGGCCTTCCAACTGCTGCCGACAGCCCCGTTCCAGATCCTGGCCCTCGGGGGCAGTCAGGGCGAGGCGGGCCTGTTTCTCGGACTGCTCACCTACGCTTCGGCATTGTCAGCACCACTCACCGGCGCTGTGGCTGACCGCATTGGCAAGCGCCGCATGCTGTTGTCGACATCCTCGGTCATCGCGATGCTGTCGGCCGGCTATGCGGTGGCCCCGGACTACCAGTGGATGCTGGGACTGGTGCTGGTGCACGGGGTCTTCTGGAGCGGACTGCTGACGGCGTCCGGGGCCTACGTGACCGACCTGTTGCCGCCGACGCGGCGGACGGAAGGGCTCGGATATTGGGGCTTTGCGAGCATCATGGCCGTGGCGGTGGCGCCGTCGGTTGGCCTGTGGGTCTTCGGTCGTGGAGGCTGGACGATGGTGTGTGCCGAGGCGACGGTGCTGCATGTGGTGATGGCGCTGATTGCATGGCGCCTTCCGGCCGATCGTCCCCACGTGTCGGCGCAGCCCCTGCGGCTGGCCACGCTGGTCGAGTGGCGGGTGCTGATGCTCGGGGGCACACTGTTTCTGTACGCCTTTTCGTATGGCGGCATTACGAGCTTCGCAGCGCTGTATGCGGATCAGCTGGCGGTCGTACCGCGCGCGATCTACTTCACGGTGTTCTCCGTGACGATCATGGTGACGCGCCCCTTCATCGCCCGCTACGCCGACCTGGCGGACCACCGACGGGTGATTGTGGCATGCCTGCTGCTGGTGGCTGGCGGCATGGCCGTCATGGCGATGGCGACCGGCCGCGGCCTGCTGATGTTGTCGGCGGTGTTGTTCGGCACGGGCTTTGGCTCGGCGTATCCGGTGATGGTGTCGGCGCTGATGAAGCGGGTCCCGGCGTCTCGCCGGGGCGCTACGTTCGGCGCGCTGATCGGGGCCTTCGATACGGGCATCGGCAGCGGCTCCATTGCCATCGGCTGGCTGGGGCAGTGGTGGGGCCTGTCGACCGCTTATGCGGTGGCGGCCGGGTTGGCCGCGTGTGCGGTGCCCTACTATGTGTGGGCCGAGCGGCGGTTCTCACCGCCGCCCGAATGATGGATGAGGGGCGTTGCCTCGCGCCGAGGATCAGCGCGAGGGTTCGTAGGCCAGAATCGGCCGCAGCCACATTTCGGCTTCCGTGACGGGCATGCCGGCGCGCGCCGCGTAGTCGGCGACCTGGTCGGCATGCACGCGCTGAATGTTGAAGTAGCGGCTGCCCGGGTGTGAGAGGTAGAGCCCGCTCACGCTGGCGGCCGGTGTCATGGCACATGATTCCGTGAGCTCCATGCCAATGGTCCGGGCGCCCAGCAGGTCGAACAGCCGACGTTTGAGACTGTGGTCCGGGCAGGCGGGATACCCGAAGGCGGGGCGGATGCCCTGGAAGGCCTCATCGATCAACTGGTCGTAACTGAGGGCTTCGGTCAGGCCCCAGTCAGTGCGCGCCCGCTGATGCAGATACTCGGCAAAGGCTTCGGCGAGCCGGTCGGCGAGCGCTTTGACCAGGATGGCCGAGTAATCATCATGCGCGGCTTCGAACCGTCGCACGACCTCATCCGCCCCGAGGCCCGCAGTCACCGCAAACGCTCCGACGTAGTCGGTGATGCCGCAACCCAGTGGCGCGACAAAATCGGCGAGTGACCGGTTGGGTTTGTCGTCGGCAATCACCTCCTGCTGGCGCAGCATCGGGAAGCGCACCAGTTCTTCGCCCTGCCGGTCGCCGAGGCCATACAGCACGAGGTCATCGCCGTCGGCGTTCGCCGGCCAGAAACCATATACGCCACGCGCGCGAATCTGTCGTCCGGAAATCAGGCGGTCGAGCAGCGCCTGACCGTGTGCGAACAGATCCCGCGCAGCGGGGCCGTGCACGGCGTCATCCAGGATCGCGGGATAGCGGCCCTTCAGTTCCCAGGCGCTGAAGAAAAATGTCCAGTCGATGTACGGCACCAACTCGGAGAGGTCGATGTCGACCTGACGGGACCCGGTGAAGGCTGGCACCGCTGGTGAGGTGTAGTCGAGCACCTGGCGGTTGGCCCGGGCCTTGCTGTATGGCACGGTCGGCCGTTCGGCCCGCAGGGCATACTGCGCACGCAGCGTCTCCTGCGCCGCTCGGGTGTCTGCGACAAAGCCGTCGCGCTGTGTCGGGCTCAGCAGGCTCCCGACGACGTCGGTAACCCTGGAGGCATCGGGCACATGCAGCGTCGGTCCGCTGTACTGTGGGGCAATCTTCACCGCGGTGTGCTGCTTGCTGGTGGTGGCGCCACCAATCAGCAGCGGCATCGTCAGGCCGCGGCGTTCCATTTCCGATGCCACAAAGACCATCTCGTCGAGTGACGGCGTGATGAGGCCGCTCAGACCGACGGCGTCGACATTCTGCGCCACGGCCTCGTTGAGGATGCGGTCGCATGACACCA
>JBIIDF010000183.1:0-6200 GCA_044238535.1 Vicinamibacterales bacterium | reverse complement strand
CACCGAATCGGTCCGACGGTCAGTGGTGCTGACCGATGCCGTGCCCAGCAGCCGCGTTTGCCTGCGGGACGGAGAGAGACTGGCGCGCCCGAACAGGGCACCGGATCGGCCCAGCGACTGGTCAAGACGCAGGCTTGTCGTGTGCTGAATGGACGGGTCGCCGAAGCTCGCCTGATAGGGTGCGGAACCCGTCGGCCGCCCGGAGGCATCGAGGATTTCAGGACCGGTGGGCAGCGGCCAGACGCCGATGATCTGGCGCATCGCGCCTGTGGCGGACTGGCGTGCAGACAGGGAAGGCACGACGGTGTTGGCCACCTGCGGCTGGTTGAGATTCAGGCCCTCGTAGGACAGGAAAAAGAAACTGCGGTTCCGGCCATCATACCCGGGCACCCGCAGCGGTCCGCCGAGGACACCGCCGAAGTTATGCTGCCGTGTGGGTGGCTTCTTCAGCCCGCTGCGCCTGGCAAAATAGTCGGTGGCCTCCATGCGTTCGTGCCGGAAGTACTCGAAGATCGTGCCTGTGTAGATGTTCGACCCGGCACGCGTGACCAGAGAGATTTGCCCCCCGGGCGTGCGACCAAATTCCGGCGCATATGTCGATGTCTGGATGCGGAATTCCTGCAGGGCGTCCACCGAGACCAGCGTGCTGGTCGTGTTGAGCGCGCTCAACGTCGGCTGCGTCCCAGCCAGTCCCGGTCCTGCGGCAAACGCACTCACGTTCACATTCGCACTGACACCATCCACCATGAAGTAGTTGGCGTCGGGGCGCTGACCGTTCACCACAAACTGCCCCCCCGTGCCTGCAGAGGTACGCATGACACCCGGTGTGAGATCGAACAGGGACTGCAGCGTACGACCGCTGAGCGGCATGTGCTCGATGAACTCCCGTTCGACCACAGTACCCACCGCCGGTGAGGTCTGGACGCGGCCCGTCTGCCCCTGCACTTTCACGACGTCCTCGACACCCGCCAGAGGCAGCGCCAGCCTGAGACTGCGCTCATCGCCCACATTGAGCTGAAGCGTGGCAACCTGGGCGGGACCAAACCCTGCGGCGGTGACCGCCACCTCGTACGCCGCAGGCATCAGCTGGTCGAAGGACGCAAAGCCCTGCGCAGAGGAAATACCCTCTCGGCGCTGGCCCGTTCCCACCTGCGTCACCTGAATCCTCGCCCCGGAGACCACCTGGCCTGACGGGTCGATCACTGTCACTCGCAGTGCCCCCGTTGATGACTGCGCGATAGACACCCCAGACAGACACAGCCCAAGCAAGACCGGAAGAACACCGCCCACCCACACAGACCGCACACGCCCCATACCTGCCCCCCGCCGAAACGAATGGGGAGACCTTAACGGACGGCGTGAAGTTGCCCTATTGGAAATCCGACGAATGGATGTCGCCACCAAGCGGGTGGTCGATAACTGCCGACGGTTGGATGGCGCCTCCGCAACAGTTGCCGCTGTGGAAGCATTCGAGGCGCCGAGGGTACCTTGCGGCCTGACTCACCGCGGCCAGTCACCGCACGACGGCGCGCCATGCGTGCACTCAGCACCGGGCCTCACGGAAGATCCAATCACTGACAGGTCTGTGTCTCGCAGACGTCTTCCCCAGAACGGTCTGCCTGACGCTGCGACAATGCCACTCCTATCTGATCGCCTCACACCTGAAATTCGCCGCATCGTCCACGCTGCCCGTCCCGGTGTAGCGCGCCACCTGCGGATGGGGGCACAGCGGACGGGTGCGATCAGGCTGGCCGTTCGTGCGGTGCGTCGCGACGATGGGGCCGGGGGCGATGCCGCGCTCGACCCACTGCTCGAGGGGCGTCAGCATGTCGAACTCGTTCGGGCCCGGGCCTCCGCTGCAGTGATGCATGCCGGGGATGAGGTACAGGCGCGTGAAGGCGTCGGCCTTCGCCTGTCCGCCGACGATGGTGGCCATGCGGTTGTAGTAGCCGAGCGTGCCGAGTGCACTGATGGCCGGGTCGGCCCAGCCGTGATAGAGCAGCAGCTTGCCGCCGCGCTTCTGATACGGACGAAGGTCAGCGTCGAGCGGGCTGAGAATGTCGCTCATCGTCTTCATGCGGGCGAGGTCTGCGGGAAACGTCAGTGTGCGCCACGAGAACGAGGGATCGTCGTTGTCGAGGGCGAGGGCGCGCATGTTCGACTCGGCGAGGTTGTAGCCGCTCGGCAGGCGACGGCCCGTGTAGGCGAGCGTGCCGTCAGGCTGAGGCTGCGGATCCTCCGGCCCCGAAATCCACGCGCGCCAGCCGGTGGCGCTGCCCTCGTGTCCCGGCGGGAAGCCCCAGGCATAGACCTCGCCGTTCGGCAGGCGGGCGCCGCTGTAGATCTGGCGCACCACGTCGAGCTGGCCAGCGTTGAGGCAGCTGGTGGTCGCGCCGCCGCTGCAGGCCAGCACGTCGGGATTGAACGTGCAGCGCCGCGGGTCGGTGATAAGACCATCCTCGAGGCCATCAGTCTTGTCGCAGGCGGCCAGCGTGGCCGTCGACACCAGTTCCACAGCGTCTGGCGTGAGGAAGTGCTCGGGCCTCGCGAGCATCTTCTGATACACCAGCGCACGCCCGACCTGCATCGGCGTGCCCGTGGCCGGATCGCCGGCGATGATGCCGTCGAAGTCGTCGGGATAGCGCTGCACCTCCATCAGCGCCTGTCGTCCGCCGTTGGAGCAGCCGTCAAAGTACGCGTGCGCAATCGGCTTTCCGTAGAACGCCCTCGTCAGGGCCTTGCCTGCGACGGCGGTGACGTGGGTGCCGCGATAGCCGTAGTCAATTTCCTTGGCGCGGTTCGACATCCACGTCGGGTCGTCGCTCGTGTGTCCCGTGTCGGTCGACGCCGACGCATAGCCGCGCTCGAGGCCCCGCGTCAGCGAGCCGATGCTGCCGCCGAGCCCGCCCACGCCGACGAAGTAGAACTTCCCATTCCACGGCTGCGGCAGACCGACGCGGAAGTTGACCTCATTCCCCTCTGACGTCGCATGTCCAGCTACCAGGCAGTGCGCCGGCACGCGGCCCGCGGCCGGCACCGCAGTGGCACCCGTGATGGTCGTCCCCTTCGGTGCGCGCGCCTGGACCGCCGCAACGATGCAGTCGACCGCCCCGGCGGCTGGCGCAGGGCCCTGCGCCTGGGTGAACCCATGCATCCCTGCGGACACCGTGACCGCAAGGGCGGTGGAGAGGAAGAGGCGTGTCGGGATGACCATGGTGCGCTCCGTTACTGCTTCGGCCGCATCAGCTCGGGCAGGATGCGTCCGAGCAGACCCTCGATGGGCTGCTGATTCCCGAAGGGCCGGTCGTCGCGCAGGTTGATGCTGCGGACCTGTGTCAGGGCATCAATCACCGGCATCTGGCGCTCGCGGATGAGATAGGCCCCCCACATGTGGCTGGCACGCCAGGCCACCGTGCAGTGGAGCAGCACCTTCCCCTTCGCCGAAGCCATCACCGCGGTGAAGCGGTCGAGGGCCTGCGGAGCGTATGCCGTGTCGTCTCGGCCGTTGAGCGGGATATGCACGTAGGTGATGCCCAGTTCCTTGAGCAACGCGGCTTCGTCGAACGTCACGCGCGTCATCTCCTCGGGCATGCGGAGGTTGACGACCGTGGTGACGCCTTTGGCCTTCAGATCGCGCAGCGCCTGTTCCGTAGGCTGCCCACCGATGAACAGGTCGTCGCCGACCGTCGCATACTTCTCCTGGAAGAGCCCGGTCGGGTCGAGCACCACCGGCGCCGGTGCGGGCCCCTTCGCCCCAACCACCGACTGCGCCGCCGCCGGCGTCACCGCCAGCACCACCGCACACACTGCCATCATCCCGCGCACACTGAAAAACTGAGTCATTGAGAGGCTCCTGACGACTGTTTCGGGTGATTAAACCATCATTTCCGGCCTCGAGGTGCTGCGCACTGTCCGGCCGGCACACGGGGGCGTCCATCTGCGCTACGCTGTCGCCCATGCGCACGCGAGTCTCGACGTCCGGAATAGTGCTGGCGGTCGTCCTGGGCCTGATGCCGACGGTGGCACCGGGGGCCGGACGACAGGTCGCGCCTGCGACACGGGCGGAAGCGCTGTCGGCCGTGCAGGAATCCCAGACCGCGGGAGTGATGCAGGTGAAGGGGCAAGTGCAGGTGCCGTTCCGTGGCGCTCCGGCATCGAAGCGGTTTGTGTTGCGGTATCCGGTCACCGGCTGGACCGGCTCACTGGTCATCGGGGCGCACGGTGGATCGGGCGGCAACAACTTCGACCCGACCGGCAAGGTCATCGGCACCGACGACACCGCACTCGACGATGTGATTGGGCAGCATGCGGTCTCGCGGGGCCACGCCTATGCCAGCGTCGACCGCGACGGCGCCATGTCGGCCGACGAAGGCCTCGCGCTGACGGTGGCCTTCACGCAGGTGATGACCGGCGAGGTCACGCGGCGTCTCGCGCGGGCGCCGGTGCGCCGCTACCTGCTGGGCCTGTCGATGGGCGGTGGCATTGCGCGGGCCGCGGCCGAGGCGGTCGACTCGCCGTTTGCGGGCATCGTGATTGTGGCTGGAGCCAACGGTGATGCCCCCACGCGTGAACGTCGTCAGCGGGCGATGGCGGCCGCGTGGCCCGACATTGATCCGAAGACGCATCCGGGGCTGCCCGACACCGAGCCGAAGGTGCGTGCGTTTGCAGAAATCATCGGCACGCCTGTCGCGGCGCGCCGGCTCTGGCCGTACACGGCGGGGAATGCCGTGCGGGCCGCCGCGTCGGGGGCACCGGCGGCGTCTGGTGCCGCAGGCACCTCTTCGGGTGTGGTGCGCCGACCGACGCTCGAGGTGGCAGGCACCTGGGACGACTTTGTGATCGGCGAGCTGCGTGCATACGCTGCGCGTGTGTCACCACGCGAGCAGCATCGGCTCTACCTGGTCGACGGCGTGTGGCACATGTCTGGCGACGATGACGGCACGCAGTCGTTCATGTATGTGGCCTCGCGCATGGGCCTTGACCCTGATGTGGCAAAGGCGATGCGTGACGGGCCCTCCTACATTCCCACGGTGCAGGAGACCTTCGACTGTCTGGTGGCGTGGGTCGAGCGCGGAATCGCTCCGCCGGCAAGCCAGACGGTGCGCCCGGGCGAGCGGCTCAAGTAATGCGCGGAGCGATGCAGCTCGCGCAGGCCCACCCTTTTTCACGCGCAGTTCGTGCACCAGGGGCATTGGTCCCTCGTCAGCGTCGAGAAGCTGTTCGCTCACCGAAGAGAGGCTGATGTGCCTGGTGGCAGTCATCCGCACCTGGCGGTTCTGAGTTGTAATCGCAGCGCCTAAAGCCGCACTCCAGCAGGTGTCAGGACATGCGCATCAGGCGAATCACCCAGCCTGAGGAACATGCGTCGACTGACGTGAGCGACCTGTCACCCGGCGAGCGGATGTCAATGATGTGGCAACTCACCCTACAGGCCTGGATGTTCAAGGAAGGACTCACGGATGAACCGCACATGCGTCGCGACATCGTCTGTGTCATCCGCGGCAACCGCTGGACGTATGGTGGTGCCGCATGCGCTGGCAGCGCACGGTGCACCTCGGGCGACTGGGGACCTCGACATCTGGGTTCGCCCAACCGAAAAGAACGCCCGGCTCGTGATGGACGCACTGAGGGCATTCAGTGCGCCGCTTTCTGATTAATCCGAGCGTGATCTTCTGGCGCCGGACACCGTCTTTCAGATTGGCCTACCGCCATCGCGAATCGACCTTTGAGTGGTATCAGTGGGGTTTCGTTCGACGAGGCGTGGCCTCACCGCGTTGCACAGCAGCGTCCGTGTACGTACGGTGTACAGGACGTAGAGGGCGTTGCCCTAAGGCTCAGGCCCCGATGGCATCGTGCCCCTACGAGGCAAATTGCAGATACTCGCGCAGACAGTCTCCGGGCATGGGCACGTCGAGCTTCCAGAGGATGCTCATGGGGCGGCTGCCCTCGTGTCGAACATAGCGAACCGGTCCCAGCACGGTGAACGGGGCTCCCGTGGTGGCACGCACACACAGGACAAACTGCCAGCCGTTGATCGCCTGCTCGACATAACGCCGCCCCGCCTCACCCTCGGCGTTCGTCTGGCTCTGTGACTGCCAGTGGAAGTGCGTGGCATCGACGGCATAGTCGTCGTAGCTGGTCGTGGGCGTGAAGTGGCGATCCGACTTGTTGAGCGTCACGAACAGCAGCTCGAGCTTCTG
>JBIIDF010000182.1:0-6205 GCA_044238535.1 Vicinamibacterales bacterium | reverse complement strand
GAAGACATCCGCAACCTCATCGTGCTGACCCGAGGCGGCGTCCCTGTCTACCTCAAGGACATCGCCAATGTCACCGACTCGACCGAGGACCGCCGGTCGATCACCCGCATCAACGGCAAGCCCGGCATCCGCATGCGCGTCACCAAGCAGTCAGGCACCAACACCATCGAGATTGCCGAAGGCGTGCGGGCGGAAGTCGACCGCATCAACCGCGAAGTCTCGGGGATGCGCCTGCAGATTCTGGACGACCAGTCGGTGTTCATCGCCCGTGCCATCAGCAGCGTGCAGGAGCACGCCATGCTCGGCAGCCTGCTGGTCATCGCCATCATCTACCTCTTCCTGCGCGATCTGAAGTCGACGCTCATCATCTGCACCTCCATTCCCATCTCGGTCATCGGCACGTTCGCCCTGCTCTACTTCGGCGGCTACACGCTGAACACGCTGACCTTCGGAGGGTTAGCCCTCGGCATCGGCATGATCGTCGATGCCGCCATTGTGGTGCTCGAGAATACCTATCGTCATCTCGAGATGGGCAAGGACCGCATGACGGCAGCCATCGATGGCTCGGAAGAGGTCTGGTCGGCCATCCTCGCATCGACGCTGACGCACATTGCGGTGTTCGTGCCCATGCTGTTCCTCACGGGGGTATCGAGCATCATGTTTGGCCAGCTGGCCGCCGTGGTGTCGTTCTCGTTGGCCATGTCGCTGCTGGTCGCCGTGACGATCGTGCCTGTTCTCTGTTCGCGCCTGCTGGACCCGCCCAGCCACGGGAAAGACGCGCCCGGGTTTTTTGGAGCGCTGAACCGCGGCGTTGACCGCTTCCTCGACGGCATCGACAACGGCTACGGCCGCGCGCTCAACGTCGCCCTGCGCCACCGGCCCACGGTGTTCGCCACCGGGTTCGGCCTGTTCGTCGTGGCCGTGCTGCTGCTCCCCCGCATCGGGTTCGAGTTCCAGCCCACCACAGACGAGGGCGAGGTCACCGTCGACGCCGAGCTGGCCGTCGGCACGCGGATCGACCTCACCGAAGACGTGCTGCTGCAACTCGAAGAACGCATCCGCACCAACGTGCCCGAAGCCACCATGCTCATCACCCAGGCCGGTGGGGGCGGGGGCGGCTTCGGTCCGTCATCGTCTCACCGCGGCAGCATCCAGGTACGCCTGGTGCCCCGCACCGAACGCCAGCGCACCAACGAGCAGATTTCGATGGAACTGCGTCGGCAACTGTCCGGCATTCCCGGCGTCATTGTCCGCGCCCGTGCCTCAGGCGGGCAGAACATGATGCGCGGGATGGGCGGTGGCGGCGGCGGGCGTCTGTCCGTGGAAATCATGGGCTACGACCTCGCCGAGTCGAAGCGCATCGCGCAGGACGTCAAGACCATGCTCGATTCGACCCCCGGCATTGCCGACTCGCGATTGCAGCGGGAAGAGGGCCGGCCCGAACTGGCCGTGCGCGTCGACCGCGACAAGGCCGCCCTGCTGGGCATGACCGTCACCGGCGTGGCGAACACCATCCGCACGAACGTCGCCGGGACGCAGGCCGCATTCTTCCGGGATGCCGGAAACGAATACCCGATTGTGGTGCGCCTGCGCGAAGAAGATCGCGGTGAGGTGGCGTCGGTCGGCGATGTGTTGCTCAGCACGCCGGCCGGGCAGGTGCTGCCGGCGAAGAACGTCATGATCATCGACCGTGATACCGGACCGGTGTCGATCGACCGGAAGAACCAGGAGCGCATTCAGCGCGTGAGTGCCGAGACCGAAGTGACGCTCAGTGAAGCCGTGGCTAACGCCCAGGCACGCATTGGCGAAGTGACGGTCCCCAAGGATTTCGCCGTCGGATTCGGCAATGAAGTCGAGGAACAGGCCAAGAGCTTCCGCGAGCTGCAGCTGGTGCTGATTCTGGCGATTGTGCTGGTCTACACCGTCATGGCCTCGCAGTACGAGTCGCTGCGCGACCCGTTCATCATCATTTTCTCGATTCCGCTGGCGGCGATTGGCGTGGTGGGCATGCTGCTGCTCACGAACACGGCCTTCAGCATGCAGGCCTACATCGGCGTCATCATGCTGGCCGGGATCGTGGTCAGCAACGCCATCCTGCTGGTCGATTACACCAACACGCTGCGCGACCGCGACGGCATTCCCACCCGGAAGGCCATTGAGATCGCCGGACGCCATCGCCTGCGGCCGATTCTGATGACCTCGCTCTGCACCGCCCTCGGCCTGGTGCCCATGGCCCTTGGCATCGGCGAAGGTGCCGAACTGCAGGCGCCGCTGGCGCGCGTGGTCATCGGCGGGCTGATCACCTCGACCATGATCACCCTGGTGTTCGTGCCGGCGATGTATACGCTGTTTGATGAAGGCCTGTCGGGTCTGTTCAAGCGCGGTCAGTCAGGCGCGTCAGCAGCGCAGTAACGGTCAACCCGCTCACCGGGTCTCTCCAGTCGCCTGCCACTTCTGCGAGCGGGGCCAGCACGAAGGCCCGCTCGCGGAAGCGGGGATGCGGCACCGTCAGCGCCGGCCGGTCGAGGACGGCATCGCCAAACAGAATCAGGTCGAGGTCGAGCGTGCGTGCCGCGTTGCGGTACGTCCGGGCGCGGCCGCGCTCGGCTTCGAGCGCCTGCAGGACCACGAGCAACTGCTCAGGGGAATGTGCGGTCGTACCGACGAGGGCGCCGTTCAGGTAGGGCCCCTGGGCATCGGGATCGGGCACCTCGAACGGCGGGGTTTCGATGATGGTCGAGACCCGGACGTCCGCCAGGCTCTCGCGCAACCGGGCGACGGCCCAGTGGATATGAGCGTGCCGGTCGCCCAGGTTTGATCCCAGGGCGACGGCGACACGCACGGTGGACGAGGCCATAAAGGCCCCGCCTATTCCATCCAGCGGGTATTGGCCACGACACCCTCGCGGGGGTTGATGGCCAGGTGGGACCCAATCAGATCGTCGCGGCCGGCCGCGCCGTGCTCGAAGATGCGGGCCTGCTCGAGCATCTCGCCCAGAATGACCGTCAGCATCTTCCGGTGGCGCGCATGCGTGATGCCCTCGACGCGTCCACGCCAGGCATCGACAAACTGCCGCTGTGCCTTCGCATCGTCAGCCGCCAGCGCAGTCCATCCGGTCTTGCCCGCCGGTGCGGGCACGGTGGGTCGGGCCGGATCGGGCGGGATGGTCGCGTGCAGGTCGAGCAGCGCGTGCTGCAGCCATGACACGTGGGCCTCTTCGCGGTTGATGATGTACTGGTACGCGTTGTTCACGTCGTAGTCGCTGACGTGACGCGCCACCTCCTCGTGCCTGAGAAGCAGGCCAAGGCGAGCCAGGTAAAAATCCCTGATGAGATGCGACAGTTCGGTGCTCACGCTTTTTGCTTTTCCTTGCAGGTGATGCACACCCGCGTCCATGGGATTGCCGCCAGACGCGCCGGGGCGATCGGTTCGCCACAGTCACGACAGATGCCGTATGTCCCCTTGTCGAGTCGCAGCAGCGCCTCGTCAATGGCCACCAGAATCTTCGCATCGGTTTGCTTGAGGCGCAACTGGATGTGCACCTCGTTGGTGCCATCGGCCTGGTCGGCCAGGTCCCCCTGGCGACCGCTGTTGTGCTCCATCTGATACTGCAGGGGCTTGCTGCCCGAGCCGCCAAGCAGCTCGGCACGCTTCTGTTGCAGGGCGTCTCTGAAGACCGCTTCGTTCATCGACGGGCCACTCCTCTGAGTGCCCCCAGCCGGAGGGGCAGAACCCCGGAATTGTACCACGCGGCTTCCGTCCACCGGAGCCCCTCCCCCCACGCACGGCCCCGAAGCGCCCCCGGTGTGGCCCCGTCCCTGGCCTCGCCTACTCGCCGCGCAGTGTGCGCAGGGGCTTCTCCGTCAGCACGTCCCAGCTGGACGCCACTCCCACCAGCGCGACCAGCACGGTGGTCGCGAGGATCGCGCCTCCCGTGAGCCCCGGCAAGGCACGAAACGGGATGTCGAGCGCAAAGCGCGACACGCCCCAGGTCAGGCCGAGGGCGGCGCCGGCCCCGATGGTTCCTGCCAACAGCCCCAGCAAGCCGTATTCCACCGTCAGCACCGCGGTCATCAGCGGACGTCCCGCGCCGAGGGTCTTGAAGATGGCGGCCTCGTAGACGCGTCGGAACTTGGTCATCGAGACGGCCCCGATCAGGATCAGCAGGCCGCTCACGACCACGAGCGACCCGACCACCGTCACGGCGAGCGTGACGTTGTCGACCACGCCCTTCACAGCCTGCAGAATCTCCCGTCCGTCGATCACGGAGACGTTGGGCGCCAATTGCACCAGCGTCGCCTGCAGGCGGGCCCGTGCCGTGCTGTCCGCCGGTCCCTTGAAGAATCCGATGGCGCCATGGGGAGCCCGGTCGATGACGCCCGGGCGGAAGACGAACATGAAACCTCCAGCCCGACTGTCGCCCCAGTTGACCCGGCGCACGCTCGTCACCCGGGCGGTCATCGGACGCCCGAAGACATCGAACCGCATGAGGTCACCAGGGGCGATGCCAAACCGCAGCGCCACGCTTTCCTCAATCGAGACATCGGTGACGTTGGCATCCGCAGGCCCGGCGTCAGACCAGAAGGTGCCCTGAATCACCTGTTCGTTCCGCTCCAGCGACGGACGGAACGTCACCGTGTATTCGCGGGCCAGCGATCCCCGCTCACGAACATCTTCGTATCGCTCCAGCTGCAGCTCGCGCCCCTCGACACCGGTGACCCTCGCCCGCAGCACCGGAATGAGGCGCGGTTCGGGGCTTCCGGCATCCTGCACCGAGCGAATCGCCGCGCGTACCGCATCGACCTGATCCGACTGCACGTCGATCAGGAACATGTCGGGAGCCTCGGTCGACACATCGAGCGCGAACTGCTGGAGCAGGTTTTCCTGCAACGCACGCACACCCACGATAAAGAAGCTGCCGAGGCCCACCGCAAGCAGCACAATACGCGCCTGGCTACCGGGCCGCGCCAGTTGCAGCACGGCGTGTCTGACAGCGAAGCGGCGCGACCGCGCCAGCGGCGCGATCGCCCGCACCATCACGAGCCCGGCCACGTGCAACGTGCCGGCTGTGGCCAGCAGGCCCACAATCACGACCAGGCCGATGCGCCACGACCCGGCCTGCCAGATCGTCAGGGCCACCAGCGCCGCGGCCACGCCGGCAATCGCCGCCAGTTGCCACCAGTCGCGCGGCTCTCGCACTGAATCGTCGCGCAGCAGACGCGACGGCTTGACATGCCGCACATCCAGCAACGGCACGACGGCAAAGAGCAGCGATACCGCCAGGCCGATGCTCACGCCCTGACTCACCGCCGACGGCGTGAGCCCATAGGTGATGGTCACCCCCGGCGTCGCCCCTCCCAGGAGCAGTCCGGGCACGGTGTGCACGGTGACCCAGGCCAGAGCCACCCCCATGAGGCTACCGAGCCACCCCAGCACCACCACCTGCGCGAGGTAGATGGCGAGCAACTGCGACGACCGCGCCCCGACGCACTTGAGCACCGCAATGGCCTTGATCTTCTGCTGCACGAACACGCGGGTGACGCTCGAGACACCGATGCCACCGAGAATGACGATGACCAGACCGACCAGGCTCAGATAGTTTTCCGCGCGCGCGAAATCCTCGCCAATGTCGTCTTCCTGCGCCTTGTAGGACCGGATGCGCGCAAAGGTATCGGCGAAGTCGCCCCGCAACCCGGTGACCAGCGCATCAAGTGCCGCATCAGGCACCCGCACGAGCCGCTGGTGAGTCGCACGGCTCCCGAAGCTGACCAGGGACGTCTGCTCGAGGTCGGCCATCGACACAAACACGCGTGGCCCGAGCGAAAACGCTCCGAGGCGACGGCCTGGTTCTGCGTCGAGCAGCGCCCGAATCTGGAATGAGCGCCCCCCAATGACAATCCGGTCGCCCACGCCCAGCCCCAGCTGTGCTTCGAGTTCGGGCCTGACGATGGCTCCGCCGTTGTCGAGCAACCGATAGTCGTACGGCTGCGCTCCCGCCAGGGTCATGCGTCCGTAGTAGGGAAACCCCGCTTCGACGGCCTTCAGCTCGACCATGCGGGTGCGGCTGTCCTCTGCCTCCCCCCGCACCATCGTCGCCAACTCGATCGACCGGGTCGACTCGGCACCGGCCTCGGCCAGGCGCGCATCAATGCGCGCCGTGAGCTCGGCGGGAAACGCGCGATTGCTGCTGATGACCGCATCGGCG
>JBIIDF010000181.1:0-6217 GCA_044238535.1 Vicinamibacterales bacterium | reverse complement strand
ATGCGGCGAGAGAAGAACAGGTCAATCTGCTGCGGCTGTCCGAACTGGAACGTCGTGGCGTTTTCCAGGAAGAACGGACGCTTTTCTGGAAAGAACAGGTCGAAGCGCGTCAGGTTCACCTGTTCTTCATCAGCTTCCACCTGGGCGAAGTCGGTATTGATGGTGGCATCCATCGTCAGGCTCGGCGTGATGCCCCACTTGGCGTCGATGCCGCCGTTGAGCTTTGTGTCGGTCGGCGCCCCCGCGCGCGTGAAGTCCTTGTTGGCCGAGCTGAGGGCATACGGAATCAGCTTGATGTCGCGCCGGGGCGGCATCACCAGGCCCGGCACCTTGGCCGCCAGCGAAATGCGATAGATGTCGAATCCGCGCGGAATCTCTGACAGATACACCTGTTCGTTCTTGTGACGGATGTTCCGCATGACGTTGAAGCCCCACGTCATGCTGTCGCCGGTGGCATACCGGAGGGTCTTGAGGGGAATGGCGAGTTCCGCTTCCCATCCGCGCTCGGTCACCTGAGCCCGCACCACCCAGTCGCCGTCCCAGTTGGGGTTGAACGCGCTGATCGCCCCGCGCTGCGTGCCCGCCGCGCCGCCCCCGAAGGCCACGCCGCCCGACTGCCCTTCGCGCGCCACCTGTCCGTCGTACTCGATACCGAGTGGGTTTGTGCCGAACACAAACGCGTTCTGGTTGTCGTTGAAGGTATCGAAAATCATGATGACCGAGTCGGTCTCGGCCAGCGACGCGTCGCGGCGCGCCTGCGACATGATGATTTTTGACGGGTCCTGATCGTGGCAGACAAAGCTGACATAGACATGCGTCAGGCTGAACAGCAACCGCACATCCGTCTTCTCGGTGGCCGGCTCTCCCATGCGGGGATCCTGCTGCGTGAAGGTCGAGTACGGGGCCACGCCTTCCCAGACCGCCTCGTTCACCCGCCCATCAATTACAGGCGGCGCTGCGCCCGACGCCAACCGGCCGGCGGTGACCGTCGGCACCGGTCCTGTCTGCGCCGAGGCCCCCACGGCCATACACACCCACACCAACACGCCCGTGATGACACGGCTCCCCTGCATTCTGATCACGATTCCCCCAAGCTGACTAACGGTCGGGTAGTCTAGCATGCGCGTTCGTGATACCTTCGCGCGCATGCGGGCATGCAGGTGCGGCGTATTGTCGCTGGTCGGCAGTCTGCTGCTGACAGCAACCGCCGGGGCACAGGCAAAGCCCCCCTCCCTCAGCAAGGCCGAGCGGGAAGGGCTCCGCGCCGCCGTGCTCGCCACACGCACGCTCGCCACAGTGCCTCAGGCCGCGCCGACCGACGTCTCGGCTGACCTGTTCCGAGCCTCGGACGGGTCCCACTACGTCGCCCTCAGCCTGCCGGCCCCTGCCGAACTGCCACCGGCGGTGCCCGTGGTGCTGTATGTGAAGCTCGTGCCACGCGCGGTGCCCGACGCCTCTGGCGTGCCGCCCACCGTGCCCACCGAACCCAGATCGGCCGTCCTCGAGTGGCTCGAGGGGCAACGGTCCGACCCGCTCCCGATGCGGGCACGGCGCGTGGTCACAGTCCCCTCCGGCGAACTGCCGGTCGGTGGCCCCACCTCCATGTCGGGTCGCGACGGCGGCATCGGCCAGTCCACCGCCGCGCTGCGCCTGATGGACCGCCAGCAGGAACAGCAACGGGAGCGCGCCGAGGCGCTCGAGCGCGAACGTCAGCGCACCCTCGAGGGCAAGACGGCTCCGCCCTCAGCCCTGCTGCCCTTCGAGGATTTCGATGCCCGCAGTCGACCGGTGAGGCGGCCCGGACGCCAGGCCCGCTGGGAGCGCGCCGTCACGGCGCCCCCGGGTGAATACGACGTCGTGCTGGGGTGGGCCACGCTCGACAGCCGGGGACGTCCGGCCACGGTCGGCACCACGCGCCACCACCTCTCGCTGCCCGCGGCCCCCCGCGAATCGCTGCGCCTCGGCAGCGTGGTCGTCGCCGACGCCATCGGCACGGTCGCGCAGCCGTATCCTGCAGACCAGCAAAGCGCCCACCCGTACGTCCTTGGCACCACCGACATCACACCCGCAGCCGATCGTCGATTCACCAATGATGAACGTCTCGCCGTGGCCTTCCAGATCATCAATCCCGCAGGAGATGCCACCGGAAAGCCCGACGTGCGCGTGGGCTTCCGCCTGTATCGACGCGTCGGCATCGATGAATCGCTCGTCGGTACCCCGTCCCCTCTGACCTACACGGCCGACACCCTGCCCGTCGACTTCAACGTCGGGCTCGGCCATCCGTTGCTGGCCGCGCTGGCCCTGCCTCTCACCACCCTGCCCCGTGGACAGTATCGACTCGCGATCTCGGCCACCGACATGGTGGCGCGCACCGCCGCCTCAGGAGAGGCCCTGTTCGACATCATCCCCACACGCGCCGCGCTCCTCGCCGACATCCCGGGCCTGCAGCCGCCGCTGCGGCGCGCCCGCGCCGTCAGCGAGGATGTACTCACCGCAGCGCTGGCTCCGCTGCGCCCGGTCGCCTCGTCATCGGGCGTTCGCGAGGTGCTGCAGGCCGTCGAACAGCGTCGCTTTGCAGAGGCGGTTCGTGAGGTGCCCCTCCCCGAGGCTGAGCGAGGACTGGGCGAGTTGTTCCGTGCGGTCGCCTTCTACGGGCTGGGCGATACCCCCACGTCCCTGGCCGCACGACTGGCCCGTGCAGAAGCACTGGGAGCCCCGGTCGCTGCCGTTCGCTACTGGCAGGGATGGGTCTTGGCGTTGCAGTCGAGAGACACCGACGCTGTCACAGCGTGGCGCGAGGCCGAGCGCCTCGGCTGGCCACAGGTACTGACCGCACCTCTCGAAGTAGACGCCCTGCTCCGGTTGCGACAGTCGGCCGACGCCGGTGCGGCGGCGGCACGCGCGATCGCCAGTGGACTCGAGAACGAAACACTCCGTCATGCCGTCGCCCTCGCCGCGCTTGAAGCCGGCCAACCGCAGCAGACACTGGAGGTTCTGGCGCCCGTCCTCGCCACCACCGACGACGCCGACACCCTCTGGCTGGCGGTCAGGGCCCACGCCGAGGCAGGGCTGAGCCGGACGACGCCTCTCTCCACAGACGAACGCACGGCATTCACCGCACTGGTGGACCGCTATCGGCGCAGCGACGGTCGTCACCGCGATCGCGCCGACGAATGGCTGGCCTTCCTTACCGCTTCTTCTTCGGGAGCTTGACCGCCGGCGGCTGCTCCAGCCGGGGCAACGGCCCCGTCGCCTTCAGCGAGTAGCTCTTGCGCGACGACACCTCGACGTCGGGACGTGCGACCTTCACATCGACGTTGCGCACCCGCACGGACGGGTCTGGGTTCGAGGATGTGTATCCAATGACGTAATAGTCACTGGTCTCCGCATCGATCCGCTTGAATGCCGAGACGAAATCGTTGTCGTTCACCACGGCGAATCCACCCGTTTCCTCGGCCATGTAGCGCAGGGTGCTGATGGTTTTCTGCAGGTAGGTGCGTACTTCGCTCTGGTCGACATACTGGCCGGCATCGGTCACACCAGCGAGTCCGCGCGGGTCGATGGTGAAGATGCTCGCGTTGGTTCGGTTCGCCTGCAACGTCAGCTCGCGCATGTAGGCGTAAAGGTCGATGTCGGCCGTGATCCGGCTCATGCTGTAGTACGGGTTGTCCTGCTGGTTCTGCTGCAGGAAGCGGGTCGGTTCCGAGAAGCGGCCGCCCATCACCCGGTCGCGCGAGTTGCGCCCTTCCGCATACGGGTCAAAGTCATAGCCCTGGCTGATGAAGACGATGGCCTTCCGGCGGTTCTGCACCTGGTCGAGCGCCGCCACCATGTTGTACATGGTCTGGAACGCCACCTGGGCGCGGTAGCGAAGGTCGCCAGGGCCCTGCGACGACTCGAGCATCTGAAAAATATCAGAGGCCGTCAGACCGGTGCCCCGAATCTGCGCGATGGCCGAGGCCACCAGCTTGCGGTCGGACGTCGGACTGATTTCAATCGCTGACGGGCCACTCGACACCATCGCCACGATGTCGCCGTCATGCAGCAGGGTGTCGACCATCTGCTGGACGATGCGCCGCACATGCGGCGTGTACTGCACTTCGAAGTGCAGGTCGTCGATGAAGACAATCAGCACGCGGCCTGAGCCGGTCTCGGGGGCCTTCTTGGGCGGGGGCAGCACAATCCCCTCGTCCGCCGCCACCGGTGCCGGGGCCAGCAGGTTGAAGACCCGCCCGCCGTTGACCATCGTGAACGACGTGATCGTCTGCGGTTGGCCGTCTTCCAGCACCGTGAAGTCGTCTTTCGTCAGGTCGCCGACAAAGTTCCCCGACCGGGTGCGGACAATCACATCGGTCGTCACCATCGTCACGCCGCTGCGGAACGTCGGTTGCCCAGGCGCAGGCGGGGGGGGCTGGGGCGACTGGGCCTGCACGAGCCCGAGAGCACTGCCGACCAGCAGGGACGCGAGAGCGGCACGTAGACGCATGCCCGAATTATAGGAGCGTTGCCCCATAATGGGCCATGCCCTCTCGGCGCCAGTTTCTCGGGACGCTGCTGGCCGCTTCCAGTGGTTTCCCGTTCGACCCTCTGTCGCAGCAGCGACTCCTCGAGGGGGAGGCATGCGCGCTCCCGATGCCCGGCGGGCAGCTGCTCGGGACGTTGCCCCTGACGGGCGACCGTCCGCAGGACACGCCATTCGGCAGCGCCGTCGGCGGTCCAGGCCTCGACACACGGCTGTTCACCGACCTGTCACTCGTCGCCCCCGACCGCATGCAGACGCCGTCCGGCGAGGTCTTTGTCCGGACCGCTGTCCCTCCCCAGGCTGACGCCCTGCTGCGCGAGTGGTCGATCACGATTCACGGGCGCTTCAACTCCACCGGCGTCACCGCCGAAGAACTGCGTCGGATGAGCCGGCCCATGGGCACACACCTCATCGAGTGCGCCGGCAACAACGACCCCAACAATTTCGGACTCATGAGTGTGGCCGATTGGGACGGCGTGCCCCTCGCCGACCTCTACCCGAGCCTGCGCCCCGACTACGACGACTACGGCGTCCTTGTCGCCGGACTTGACGACGACACGCAAGTCGCGCGAACCTCGGCGCCCGGAGCCAGCTGGGTTCTTCCGCTGGATGGTCTCAAGGCGCTGGGACCGTTTCTCGCCACCCGCATGAACGGCGCCCCGCTGCCCCCCGAGCACGGGGCACCCGTCCGACTGGTCGTGCCCGGCTGGTACGGCTGCGCCTGGATCAAGTGGGTGCGGTCCATTGAACTCGTCAAGGCGGACGCACTCGTGACGTCACAGATGGCCGAGTTCGCCTCCCGTACGCACCAGGGGGGCCGTCCGATGGAGGTCACCGAGTATCAGGCCCCGGTGATTGATGTCGCGGCCACACCCATTCGCGTCGAGCGGTGGCGCATCGGACGCCGGCTTGAACATCGCATCGTCGGTCTCGTGTGGGGCGGTGCTGCCCCGGTCACGACCCTGCAAATCAGATGCGGCGCCCGCGAATCGTGGCGTGATGTGCACATGTGTGCGCCTGCCAACGGACATCGGGCATGGTCGCTGTGGAGTGCCCGATGGCTGCCCGACAGCCCCGGCACCTACAACATCAGCCTCCGGACACAGGACCCGGGCGTGCGGACCCGTCGGCTCGATATGTTCTTCTACGCCCGCCGCGTGCGCATCGACGAGGCCTGACGGCCTGCCCGCCTACGGCCGCCCCAGGGCGGTTCGCGCTTCACGAAGCTCTGGAAGGTTTGCGTCCGCACGCGTCCAGTTCTTGAGCACGCGCTCGTAGGCCGTGCGTGCGCCGGCGACGTCGCCCAACCGGCGTTTGGCCCGCGCGAGGCCCAGCAGGGCACGGGTGCGATTGGGTGTGCGCCTCAGGGTGTTCTCGAACCACTCGACGGCTGCCTGATGGCGCCCGGCCTCATAGAGCATCTCGGCATATAGTTCGTCAGCGCCCTTCACCGGAAACGGCCGCCCGATGGGTTTCGGCATACGGCTCTGCAGCTGGTTCGCTGAGTCCATGACGACAAACGATTCGGCGCGCTTCCCCTGCGCAAAGAGGTGGACCGCCTGCATTTCCAGCAGCATGATGCGCGCCTGCTCCTGCAGTTCCGCGGGCTGGCCCGGTCCGGCCGCCTTCTGAAACTCGCCGATGACGGCCTCGACCCGAGCCGCATCGCCCAGCTTCACCGCACTGAAGCCCAGC
>JBIIDF010000180.1:0-6218 GCA_044238535.1 Vicinamibacterales bacterium | reverse complement strand
CGGAGGACCGCGCGGCCATCGCGGCGGTGCACGAGTCGGCGCACGGGCCGAACGGCGACGTGTACGGGCTCGAACGCATCCCCGCCGGACGCCACGCAGCGATCATGCGCTACAACCTCAACCGCAGCTGACCCGCTGGGGGTCGGGTTCAGGGGCCCATCAGCGCCTCGCCGCGAGGATGGCCGGGCGGCAGCAGGCCGTCCCGACCGTCGACCTCACTCCGCGCCTGACCGCATGCGTCCCACCGCGTTCCTGAACCGCCTCGTCAGGCGCCCGGCGGCGCGACGCCATCTGGCGTCTGTGCTCGCCTGAACGGCGGGCTCGTCACGCCCCACCCTGTCGATCAGCGCCTCCAGGCGTTGATGCACCGAGGTCTTTCCGTATTCCCCCAGCACAAACGCGCGTCCCTGCTCTCCCACGCCGTCGCCCCATGCGGGGTCGGCGACGAGTCGCGTCAACAGCGCCTCCAATTCGTGCGGATTGGCATAGGCGACACCGCCGCCACTGCGGCGGCACAGGCTCGTCACGACGGGGGATTGCGCGGTGATGAGGACCGGGCGACCCGCGGCCCAGGCTTCGCACGTCGTGAGCGACAGGCAGTCCCACGGACTGGGCACCACCATCGCCGCCGCTCCGCAGATTGCGTCGTGCTTGAGTGAGCCGTTGATCGTACCTGCGTGGCGAATGCGTGGATCTTGCGGCAGTTCCATCTCGAGCGTACCTGCAAAGACGAGGTCGACCGGTGTACGGTCAGGCGGTATCGCGAGGTAATCCCGCACAAGGCGGTCGCAGCCCTTGGCGGGACCGATGCGCCCGAGACACAGCACATACGGTCGCTCGAGCCCCAGCGCCCGACTGAAGCGGCCTGGGTCGTCGGAGATGACCGGCTCGAATCCTGCCCCGAGCACTTCGTGAGGTACGGATGCGTTGCGGAACAGCGTGTGACAGAAATCACGCTCTTCGTCGGTGCAGTAGATGAGGGCCCGTGGCAGATGGAACAGTTCGCCATGGAGCGTGAAATGCAGTGGTCCATCACCCGGGTTCGCGGTTGGCACCAGCACTGCCTTGTCGGCGACGAGCGGAAGCCCCAGGACAGTGGGCCAGTAAAGGTAGGTGAAGAAGATGACCGCGACGTAATCGTCGCGGTGTGCTGCCAGATGCTGCAGCAATCCCGGCAGCACCGGGCCCTGCTCGAACAACCACCGAGTCTCGTCGCCGCGCGTGCGGGGGCGGTGCTGCCAGATGGTCCACCAACGATTGAGGTCGGTGTGGCGCAGTCCGGTGGCTGCAAATCGCCGCACCGCCACGCCGTGCAGTTCTGAGACACCCGCCGGGTAGTGGTGGCTCCAGGTGGTGTAGTCCAGCGCACAGCTGGTCAGCACCTCGACGTCGTAGCGGTCCGCGAGAGACTCGGCGTAGTCGCGACACATGAGCTCGGCGCCGCCCACCACTTCCGTGCCGTAGCGCTGGACGACGAACGCCACCTTCGGTCTGCACACGTCGCCGGGCGCAGGTTGGTCGCGCGGCATGCGCGGCGCAGTGCCGGGACGCTCGATCATCGGTTGATCATTGACCCGATGCCAAAGCCGCGTCAATGTGACGCGTCCACGGTCCGCATGCGCACGTGACGACTCCTGCCGGCGTCATCGGCAGACGCCACGCGGCGATCATGCGCTACAACCGCAACCGCCGCTGATCAGCCGGGGCTGTATTCGTGGCGATCAGAACAGCGTGACGATGACCGGTGTGCCGCGCGGGACGGCCGTGACGTCGGCCTCGATTTCCATGTAGCCATCGGCCTGGGACATTGACGTAATGTCGCCCGAGGCCTTGAAGACAGGAATGGCGGCGGTGCCGTCGAGGCGCACCGGATAGAACTGGTGACGGCCCGGCACCGAGGTCACGTCCGCTGCGAGTGTGCAGGCCACCGTTCGAGGGGCCGTAGCTGGCAGGCCGGCCATCTGCCGGAGCGCGGGCACGAGGAGAATGTAGCCGTTTGACAGGCATGACGTCGGATAGCCCGGCAGACCGAAGACGGGGCAGTCACCGATGCGGCCGAACAGGGTGGGCTTCCCGGGCTTCACGGCAATGCCGTGGAAGATCACGGCCCCGCGTTCGCGGACCACATCCAGAATCAAATCGCGCTCGCCGACGGAACTGCCGCCCGAAAACACCAGCAGGTCGTGGGCCAGGGCGTCGTCTACTGCGCGGTGCAGGTCGGCCAGCGTGTCGCGCGCCGTGCGCAGACGCGACGCGATGCCGCCGTGTTCCGTGATGAGCGCCGACAGCGTGAATGCATTGATGTCGTAGATGTGACCGGGGGCGAGCGGGCGGCCCTGTTCGGCAATCTCATTGCCGGTCGAGAGAATCGCCACGCGGGGCCGGGCCAGCACATCGACGTCTGCGAGTCCGAGGGCGGCCAGGGCGCCGAGTCGGCTGGCGTTGATGACCTCACCCCTGCGAAGCACCGTCTGTCCGCGCGCGATGTCGGCGGCCTGCGCCCCGATGTTCTGGCGTGGTCGCACCGCGGTGTGGACCTCGACCGTGTCGCCGTCGATGTGCGTGGCTTCCACCATGACGACCGCATCGGCGCCTGACGGCAGCGGGGCCCCGGTCGCGATTTCCATGCAGGTGCCGGGCCCGGAGTGCGCGCAGGGTGCGTCGCCCGTGTAGATGCGGCCGGTGAGGCGCAGCCGCGCACCGGGCGCGGTGGTATCGGTGCTGCAGACGGCATAGCCGTCCATGCTCGCCCGATCGAACGGCGGCACATCCTGCGACGCCTCCACATCCGACGCCAGCACGCGGCCATGGGCGTCGGCGAGTGCGATCGACTCGCGGCGCTGCAGGGGCGTGATGTGCTGCGCGATGGCCGCGCGGGCCTCGTCCATGCTGATGATGTCGCCGAACGGTCGCATGCTCATCGCCTGATCTCCGCTACCAGGTGGCCCAGCTCGGGAAGAATCAGTCGGGTCATCGCCAGGCGCACGGCCTTTTCCGAGCCAGGCAGGGCGATGACGATGGTGCGTCCGCAGGTGCCGGCGCAGGCGCGGCTCAGCATGGCGGCAGCGCCGACCTGGTCGAAGCTCAGCATGCGAAACAACTCACCGAAGCCGGGCAGCCGCTTGTCGAGCAGGCCGTCAATGGCTTCGAATGTGCTGTCGCGGTGCGTGATGCCCGTGCCGCCCGTGGTGAGCACGGTATCGACGAGCCCCGAGGATGCCAGCTGACGGATGGCCCCGGCGACCGGCGCCGGGTCGTCCTTGAAGATGCGCCGCTCGGTGACGACATGACCCTCCGCGGTGAGGAGGTCGGCGATCGCGCGCCCGCCCGCGTCGGTGTCGAGCGTGCGTGTGTCGCTGATGACCAGCACCGCGCAGCGGATGCGGGCTGGCGCGGCGGCCCGGTGCGTCTCTGTCGACATGGTCTGTCGATTATCGCCCGAAGCCGGTAGGATACCGGTGTGCGAGTCCTTCCAGGAGCCCTGCTGCTGTCTCTGGTGGCGACGGTGCCGGCCGCGCCGTCGATGCGGCTTGCGGCCGCGACGGTATCGGGAGCGCGGCCAGCCGCGGTGGCGCAGACGGCGCGTCCCTCGGCGTCGCAGTCGTCTGGGGCGCGACCGCGCATGACAGGAGCGGCAGGGTTAGTGCCGGCGACGGCAGCGGTGACGCCCCTGCCGGCGGTGCTCGACCGCGAGGCCCAGCGGTGGGTGTCGCAGACGCTGGCGGCGATGAGCGCCGATGAGCGGATCGGCCAGCTGATCGTGCCGGCCTTCAACGCCACGTATCTGCCGACTGACACCGAGACCTACGACATGCTGGTGCGCACCGTCACAGCCACGCACGCGGGCGGCGTCATTGCGTTTGGCGGCACCGAGCCTGCCCCGCAGGTGCTGCTCAATCCGACGTATGGCACGGTCGTGCTGGGGCAGCCGCATGCCCTTGCGTCAACGCTGAACCGTCTGCAGGCGGTGTCGCGGATACCGCTGCTGGTGTCGAGCGACTTTGAATACGGCGCCGGCATGCGCATCGCGGGGGCCACACGCCTGCCGCGCGCGATGGCGATTGGCGCCACCGGAGACCCGCAGCTGGCCTACGACGCGGCGCGGGTGACGGCCCGTGAGGCCCGGGCGATGGGCGTCCACATGAACTATGGCCCGGTCGCCGATGTGAACAACAACGCGCGCAATCCGGTGATCAACACGCGGTCGTTCGGCGAAGATCCGGCACGCGTGGCGGCGATGGTCGAGGCCTCGGTGCGCGGCCTGCAGGACGGGGGCGTGCTGGCCACGCTCAAGCACTTTCCCGGGCATGGCGATACCGATGTCGACTCGCATCTCGGCCTGCCGCTGATTCCGCATCCACGCACCCGCCTCGACGCGGTGGAACTGCCGCCCTTTCTCGCGGGGCTGCGTGCCGGGGCCGCGGCCGTCATGGTGGCGCACATCGAGTTGCCAGCGCTCGACGCCACGGCTGGCCCGGCCACGTTCAGCCGCGGGGTCGTCACGGGCCTGCTGCGTGACGAGATGCGCTTTGGCGGGCTGGTCGTGACCGATGCGATGAAGATGGACGCCATCACGCGTATGGTGGGCCCGGGTGACGCGGCGGTGAAGGCCGTGCAGGCCGGAGCCGATCTGGTGCTCGATTCGCCCGACCCGATCGCGGCATTCGAGGGGCTGAAGGCGGCGGTCGAGAGCGGAACGATGTCCCAAGATCGCATCGACGCCTCGGTGCGGCGCATCCTCGAGGCCAAGGCCCGGCTCGGGTTGCATCGGGGGCGGATGGTCTCTATGGATGCCGTTGCCGACGAGGTGGGTGGCCGTGCGGGTGCCGAGGTGGCGCAGCGCATTTCGGCGCGGGCGATCACGCGCCTGCGGGGAGAGGCGGAGGCAGAAGTCTGGCGGCCGTCACCCACGCGGCGTGTGCTGTATCTGTCGCTGCTCGACTACCCCTCGGGGTGGCGCATCGCGGCACCGGCCCGCACGCTGATTCCAGCGCTGCGCGCGCGCTGGCCCAGGCTCGACGCCGTGGAACTGTCTGACCGGTCGACGCCGGCCGAGCTTGACCTGGTGCGGACGCTGGCCTCGCAGGCCGATGCGGTGGTGCTGGGCGTGTTCGTCCGTGCCTCCTCGGGCAGTGGACGGATGGACCTGGCGCCGGGCCTGGTGCGCCTGATTCAGCAGCTGGCCCGTGAGGCGTCCGGCACGCGGGCACAGCCCCTGGCGGCGGTGGTGTTCGGGAATCCGTATGCGGCGGCCGCACTGGACGGAATCCCCACGGTACTGCTCACGTATGACTTTTCCGACCTCGCCGAACAGCATGCGGTCGAGGTGCTGGTCGGCGAGCGTGCCCCCCAGGGTCTCCTGCCCGTCTCGCTGGGCGATGCCCGGCCCTCGAGCCCGTCGACTCGAGGACCCGCCCCGCGCTGAATCGTTGCCTTTCCCGTCTCAATTCGGTATTCTGTCTGGGCGTCAGCGCGTCGATGCGCCTCACCTGTACGGGTGAAGGGGCCTCACCGCGGAAGACCCCACCCCGCGCCCTTAGCTCAGCTGGATAGAGCGTCTGGCTACGAACCAGGAGGTCGCACGTTCGAATCGTGCAGGGCGCACCACTTCCCTTCGTCAATCGTCTTCACAAGTTCCCGTGCCTCGGGCTGTGGCACCGCTACGGCATCATCGGTCCGGCCGGCATGTGCGAACCGGAGCGGCTGCATGCGGGAGGCTTGCCCTGGTTGCCGGGAACGGGCACCATGCGCTCTGGATGTCCCCAACCCCGCGATGTTCGGGCTGGGTGCCCTGAGCGGTTCCGCAGGTCGCGGAGCGGGTGGATGGGGTGCGGCGGCGGTGCGTGGGAGCCATCGTGATGACCGAGTCGGACAAGCGTCTTTTTCAGCGCGCCGAGGACGGTGACGCACGCGCGCAGTATGAGCTGGGCGTCTGCTACGCCGAGGGTCGTGGCGTGCCACAAAGCGACGGCGACGCGGTGGCGTGGTGGCGGAAATCGGCGGAGCAAGGGCACGCGTCAGCCCAGTACAACATCGGCCTGATGTACGCGCATGGCCGGGGCGTGCCGCAGGACGACACCGAGGCGGTGGCGTGGTACCGGGACGCGGCGGCACAGGGGCACGCGCGCGCACAACTCAACCTCGGCGCCTTCTACTGGGAAGGTCGGGGTGTGCCGCAGGACGACACCCAGGCGGTGGCGTGGTACCGGCTCTCCGCG
>JBIIDF010000179.1:0-6246 GCA_044238535.1 Vicinamibacterales bacterium | reverse complement strand
CCTCGAGCCGACCCTGGGTATCCTCGACGAGACGGATTCGGGCCTCGACATCGATGCGCTGCGGATTGTGTCGCACGGGGTCAACACGCTGCGGCGCGAGGACCGGTCGTTCATCGTGGTCACTCACTATCAGCGGCTGCTCAACTACATCGTTCCCGACTTCGTCCACGTGCTGAGCGAGGGGCGCGTGGTGCGATCGGGTGGCCGCGAACTGGCGCTCGAACTGGAAGAGAAGGGCTACGGCTGGATCGAGGCGGCGGAGGCACGCGCGTGAGCACCGCCACTCTCGACGAACGACAGGCCCCGTATCTGGCCGAACTCGACCGCTTTGTGCGCGGACGCGGCGATGCCGCGCCCGCGCGGGTGCGCGCCCTGCGTGAGCAGGGACTCGCCCGCTTCCAGTCGATGGGTTTTCCGTCGACACGCGACGAGGCCTGGCGCTTCACCAATGTGCAGGCGCTGACCTCGACGCCGTTCCGCCTGGGCGACGGCGTGCCGACCAATCCGATGCCACTCGTGCAGCGGGTCGCGCTGCCGGGTGCGGTGCGCCTCGTGCTGCTCAACGGACGCTTTGCGCCCGAGCTGTCCGACCTGTCCGCCGTGCCGACCGGTCTCAAGATCGGCAGCCTGGCCACGGCGCTGGCGCAGGGAGCTCCGGAGTGCAGCCATCTCGGCGAGGCGCCGATGGACGGGCATCCGTTCGGGGCCCTCAATACGGCCTTCCTCGAGGACGGTGCGCTCATCGCGATCCGCAAGGGCGCGGTCATCGAGACGCCGATTCACATCGTGGTCATCACCGGAGGCACCGGCAAGACGATGGTGCATCCCCGTCTGCTGCTGGTGGCCGGAGAGGCCAGCCAGGCGACCGTGGGGGTGACCCTGCTGACCTCGGCGGGCGAGGCCCACTACACCAACCTGGTGACCGAAGCCGCGATTAGCGAGCAGGCCCACGTCGAGTGCATCCTCGACCAGCGCGGCACCGAAGGGGCGTTTCTGACCTCGAACCTGCACGTCAGCGTGGGGCGGCAGGGCACGTTCCGCCTGCGCACCGTCACCCTCGGCGGTCGCATCGTGCGGAACGACGCATCGGCGGTGCTGGCCGGCGAAGGAGCGCACGTCGACTTCGACGGCGTCTACCTCGTGGACGGCAGCGGACTGGTCGACAACCACACCACCATCGATCACGCGACGCCGCACTGCACCAGCCACGAGCTCTACAAGGGCATTCTCGACGGCAAGGCCCGCGCGGTCTTCAACGGCCGCATCATCGTGCGGCTCGACGCGCAGAAGACCGATGCCAAGCAGACCAACCGCGCTCTGCTGCTGTCGGACGATGCCACCATCAACTCGAATCCGCAGCTGGAGATCTTTGCCGACGATGTGAAGTGCACGCACGGAGCGGCGGTCGGCCAGCTCGATGACGAGGCCCTGTTCTACCTGCGGGCCCGCGGCCTCACGGAACAGGCGGCGCGCGACATGCTGATTCACGCCTATGCGGGCGAGGTGCTCGGTCGCATCAGCGTGCCCGGGCTGCGGCAGCAGCTCGAACGCGAACTGTTCCGGCAGCTCGAGCGTGATCTGGCGGAACACACGCACGCCGGGGCGCTGCCTGCGTCCGGTGCGTCGGTCGACCAGGCATGAGCCAGCCCACGCCGCTTGATGTCGGGGCGCTTCGGGCGCAGTTTCCCATCCTGGGCACCTCGGTGCACGGCAAGCCGCTCGTGTACCTCGACAACGCGGCGACCACGCAGAAGCCCCGCGTGGTCATTGACGCGCTGGTCGACTACTACGCCACGAGCAATGCCAATGTGCATCGGGGCGTGCACTACCTGAGCGGCCGCGCCAGCGATCAGTTCGATCGGGCGCGCGCCATCATCGCCCGGTTTCTCGGGGCGGCGTCGCCCTCGGAAATCATCTTCACGCGCAACGCCACCGAAAGCATCAACCTGGTGGCGCAGGCCTGGGGACGGGCCACCGTGTCGGCTGGCGACGAGATTGTCATCTCGGCCATCGAGCATCACTCGAACATCGTGCCGTGGCAGCTGCTGTGCGAGGCCACCGGGGCGACCCTGCGCGTGATCCCGATGTCGGACGCCGGCGAGCTCGATCTCGATGCGGCGCGGACACTCATGGGGCCGCGCACACGCATGCTGGCCGTGACGGCGCTGTCGAATGCTCTCGGCACCGTGACGCCGCTGGCCGACCTTGTGGCCCTGGCACGCAGCGTCGGCGCCTGCGTGCTGGTCGACGGATCCCAGGCGGCCTACCACATGCCCATCGATGTGCAGGCCCTCGACTGCGACTTCTTCGTGATGACAGGTCACAAGGTGTACGGCCCGACCGGCATCGGCGTGCTCTATGGTCGGACCTCGCTGCTTGAGGCCATGCCGCCCTGGCAGGGCGGCGGCGACATGATTGCGTCGGTCACCTTCGAGCGCAGCACGTGGAACGTGCTGCCATACAAGTTCGAGGCCGGCACCCCGGATATCTCCGGGGCGATTGTGCTGGGCGTGGCTGTCGAGTTTCTCACCGGCGTCGGCCTCGACCGCGTGCAGGCACACGAGGCCGCCCTGCTGGCCTACGGCACCGAGGCCCTGCAGCAGGTGCCAGGACTGCGCATCATCGGCACGGCGTCCCACAAGGCGAGCATCCTCTCGTTTGTGATCGACGGCATCCATCCGCACGACATCGGCACGATTGTCGACCTGTCGGGGGTGGCCATCCGCACGGGCCATCACTGCGCGCAGCCGGTCATGGACCGGCTGGGCATCCCAGCCACGGCGCGGGCCTCGCTGGCGATGTACAACACCCGTGACGACATCGATGCGCTGGTGGCGGCCCTGCACCACGCGCGAAAGGTGCTGCTCTAGTGTCTGATCTCAGCGAGCTCTATCAGGAAGTCATCCTCGACCACAACCGCCGGCCGCGGAACTTCCGGGTCATCGACCCGGCCACCCGCGCGCAGGAAGGCTACAACCCGCTCTGCGGCGACCGGTTGACGCTGTATGTCACCGTCGCCGACGGCCGCATTACCGATGTGGCCTTCCAGGGCTCGGGCTGCGCCATCTCGAAAGCCTCGGCCTCGCTGATGACCGAGGCGGTGAAGGGCAAGACGGTGGACGAGGCGCGAGCCCTGTTCGACCAGTTTCACCAGATGATTACCTCGCCCCCCGGCTCACCACTGCCGGAACTCGGCAAGCTCAGTGTGCTGTCGGGCGTGCGTGATTTTCCCACCCGAGTGAAGTGTGCCGGCCTGGCCTGGCACGCACTGAAGGCCGCCGTGGCCGAGACGCCCTCGACCCCGGTGTCGACCGAGTAAGGAGCCGCTTGCGCATGCTGCCGATGATGCCTCCGGGCACACTGCCACCTCCGTCGGTGCCCCATTCTCACGGGGGCGCCCCCACCCCTGCGACCGGAACCACGACGCCGGCGCCAGCCGCCCCCGAGCCGGTCAGCGACCTGGTGCCCTCCGTCGAGCGCACCGATGCGCTGCGCCCGGCCGTGCTGGAGGCCATCAAGACCGTCTTCGACCCGGAGATTCCGGTGAACATCTACGAGCTCGGCCTCATCTACGACGTCATCGTCGATGCCGAATCGCATGTGGGTGTGCGCATGACGCTGACGGCGCCGGCGTGTCCGGCGGCGCAGACCCTGCCTGTCGAGGTGCGCGAGAAGACGTCGCGCGTGCCCGGTGTCACCTCGGCACGGGTCGAGGTCGTGTGGGATCCGCCCTGGACCAAGGACCGCATGTCCGATGCGGCGAAGCTGCAGCTGGGGATGTTCTAGGCGCCATGCGCGTGCTAGTCTGCACGGCCACGCCCCTCGAGAGTGCGTGGCTGCGCACAGAGATGCCGGCTGACGGGACGCTCGAGTATGCGGTCACCGGCGTCGGCCCGGTGAACGCCGCGCACGCGGTGACGCAGGCGATTCTCGTCCGCCGCCCCGATGCCGTGGTGCTGTGCGGCATCGCCGGCGCCTATCCCTCCGCGGGCCTGACGGTGGGCGACGTGGTCTGCGCCTCCGAGGAGTGCTACGGCGACCTCGGGGCCCAGAGCCCGCAGGGGTTTCTCGATATGCAGGCCCTGGGTTTCCCCGTCATTGCAGGGCCCCCGGCCTACTACAACCGGTTGCCGCTGCACGTGTTTCCCGTCACGCAGCGTGTGCGTCACGTGACGGTATCGACCTGCACCGGTACCGATGCTGATGCGCGAGCGATCGAGGCCCGCACCGGCGGCGCCGTCGAAAACATGGAAGGGGCCGCCGTGGCCCACGTGGGCCTGCTGCACGGGGTGCCTGTGGGGCAGGTGCGCGGGATCAGCAACATCGTGACCACCCGCAACCCGCGCGAGTGGCGCATCCACGACGCGGCACTGGCCGCACAGAAAGCTCTGGCGGCATGGCTGACGACGCGCTGACGTTTGCATTTTCTCCGTGTCCCAACGATACGTTCGCATTCCACGCGCTGGTCCATGGCCTGGTGCCCGGCGTGCGCGTGCAGCCGCAGCTGGAGGACATCGAAGCGCTGAACCTGCGCGCCGAGCGCGGAGAGGCCGACATCACCAAGGTATCGATGGCGGCGTGCGGGCGCGTGCGACAGCACTATGTGCTACTGCGGGCGGGGGGGGCCGCGGGGTTCGGTGTCGGGCCCATCATCGTGGGACGCACCCCCCGTGCAGTCGGCGGGCGCATCGCCATTCCGGGCGAACGCACGACGGCAGCCCTGCTGCTGCGCCTGCTCGGGCGCTTTGACACCGTGCCGATGCGGTTCGACCGCATCGAAGACGCCGTGCTGGCGGGCGAGGTCGACTGTGGCGTGCTGATTCACGAGGGCCGCTTCACCTACGAGGCGCGCGGGCTGACGCTGCTGGAAGACCTGGGCCGCGTGTGGGAGACCACCCACCACTGCCCCTTGCCCCTGGCGGCCATCGCCATCCGGCGTGACCTGGCCGACACCTGGGGCTCGCGCGTCGACGCGGCCCTGCGGGCGAGCGTCGAATACGCCTTCGCGCATCCCGAGGCGAGTGCGGCCTATGTGGCCGCCCACGCGCAGGACATGGACCCCGAGGTGACCCGGCGGCACATCGCCCTGTATGTGAACGACTACACCCGTGCACTCGACACGCAGGCGGTGTATCGTCTCGTGCAGTGGGCCGAGGCCGAAGGGACGTTTCCCGCCGCCGATCCGACGCTGCCACTGTTTCTGGCCTGAGTGATGACACGGGCGCCGCGCTGCGGCCGGTTGCCCGCCTGAGGACGCTGATGATGAGACGAGCCATCTGCACCACGATGAGTCTGCTGCTGGGGCTGGCCGTGACCGTAGCCTACGCACAGACGGCACCTGCGCAGCCCCCGACCCCGACCGACGTGCGTCCGGGCAGCATCACCGCCGAGGACGTGCCGTATCCCTATCCTTCGTCGTATCTCGATTTCACGACGTATGGACAGGCCGTGCGCATTGCATACATGGATGTGGCCCCGCTCGGAACCCCGAACGGGCATACCGTGGTGCTGTTCCACGGCATGAACTTCGCCGGCTTCTATTTCGGCGGGCCGGCCGAGGCCATCCGCAAGGAAGGCTTCCGCGTCATCATCGTCGACCAGATCGGGTTCGGGCGGTCGTCGAAGCCGATCATCCCCTATAACTTCCATGACATGGCGTACAACACGCGCCGTATCCTCGATGCCCTGAAAATCGACAAGGTGATGGTGGTGGGCCACTCGATGGGGGGCATGCTGGCCGCGCGCTTTGCGACGCAGTATCCGCAGCGCACCGAGCGCGTGGTGATCTACAACCCCATCGGCCTGACGGACGGGCGGTTCGACCGCCCGTGGACGCCGGTGGATGAGTCATACCCGCGCAACCTGGCCTCGACCTACCAGACGGTGCGTGCCGGACTGTTCCGCTATGTGTCGCACCGGCCCGAGGCCTGGAACGCCGACTTCGAGCGCTGGGCTCGTGTGCGGTATTCATGGACGCTCAGCGCCGACTGGCCGCGGTACGCGATGGTGCAGTCACTCATCAGCCAGATCACCTACCTCGATCCGGTCATCAACGACTGGGCCAACATCAAGGCCCCGACGCTGGCATTCGGCGGCGCCGAAGACAGCCTGGCCGGGACGGCCGCCGTGTTCCAGGCGCGCATGAAGCACATTGCCGACACCGTGCCCAATGGCAACGGCCGCCTGCTGCTGCTGCCGGGCCTCGGACACGTCCCGCATCTGGAAGATCCTGGTCGCACCTACCCG
>JBIIDF010000178.1:0-6260 GCA_044238535.1 Vicinamibacterales bacterium | reverse complement strand
CGTCTGGGGCGACCTCGTCGTCACGGCGCTACTCGAGCGCCATGTGCACGAGGCACCGCAGGGCACCCCGTGTGCGCACGGAGTCGCCGGACGGCTGCCTCGCTGGTGGCGGCAGCTGCAGACGCTGGTCGGTCCGGCCACGCCACCGCGCGTCCTCTTTGACGCGGGCGTACGGCCGCTCCTCGAGCCGCTGGGGCATGCGTGGAGCGATGCCGCCGCGCACCCCCTGGGATTTTCGGCCCTGCTGCATGCCCCCGGCTCTGCGGGAACGCCTGTGGCGCTGGTGTGGTGCAGCCCGTGGCAGACCGCCCTGTCACGGGCCACCCGCGCGGCGCTGACGGCCGGCGTGGGTCTGCAGGTGCCCTGGGCCTGTGTCTTCACGGGCACCGAGCTCGCCGTCATCGATGTCACACGGCCCTGGTCGCGGCGCGCCCTGCGGCTGCCGCTATCCCTGCTGCCTGACGATCCCCGGACACAGCACCTGCTCTGCTCACTGCTGAGCCCCCTGGGGCTGACCCGGACGTTGCGCACACTGACGGACGCCTCCGATGCCTATGGGGCGGCCGTGTGTGCCTCGCTCGGCGACCGCGTGCTCGAGGCCATCGACCTGCTGCTCGCCCACTGGCCTGCCGCCTCAGCGTCACCCGATGCCGTCGGGCAGGCACTGACCGTGATTTACCGTGTGCTGTTCCTGTACTTTGCCGAAGCGAGGGGCCTGCTGCCCACCTGGCATCGGCGGTTCCGGCAGGCGTACAGCATCGAGACCTTGCGCGACCAGCTGATGGCGTCATCGGAGGTGCACGGCACCTGGGACACGCTGCAGGCCATGAGTCGACTGGCGAGGACCGGGTGCCACATCGACGACCTTCGGGTGACGGCGTTCAATGGCCGCCTGTTTGCCCCCGCCCTCACGCCCCTCGCCGATCAGTCAGCAGTCCCCGATGCCGTCGCTGCCCGACTGGTGCTGGGGCTGGGCACGACCGGTCACGCCGCCAGGACCGAGCCGATTCGCTTCGCCGATCTCGGCGTGGAACAGCTCGGTGCCGTCTACGAGCGGGTGCTCGACTATGTCCCTGCCCGCCACGGCACCGAGGTCAGGCTGACGCGCACGGGCATGGCGCGCAAGGTGTCAGGCAGCTTTTACACGCCGCGCAGCCTCACCGACTTTCTGGTGCGCCGCACCCTCGCGCCTCTCGTGGAGGGACGGTCGTCGCACGACATCCTGGCCCTGCGCATCCTTGACCCGGCCATGGGCAGCGGGGCGTTCCTCGTGGCAGCGTGTCGGTTCCTGACCGAACGCCTCGAGATGGCGTTGGCCGACGAGGGCCAGCATCTGGACGACCACGGGGGTGACGCCCGCCGCGCCGCACTGGCGCGTGCCGTGGCCGAGCGCTGCCTGTTCGGCGTCGACCTCAACCCGACGGCCGTGCAACTGGCCCGGCTGTCGCTGTGGATGACCACACTCGCCAGTGACCGGCCCCTGACCTTCCTCGACCATCATCTCGTGGCGGGCAACAGCCTTGTCGGGGCGTGGCTGCACGACGTCTCACGCCCCCCCGGCCCGGTGCACGCCGGTACGCACCCGGCGATGGGCCCGCAGCTCCCCTTCGGCGACGCGCCTCGTCAGCAGCTGGCCCGGTGGCTGCTGCCGCATCGGCATGCGCTCGCAGACACCCCCTCAGACTCGGTGGACGCCGTCCGCACCAAGGAGCAGCACCTGCGTGCACTGACCGAGCACGGCAGCGCGCTATCCCGGTGGTGGACGGCAGCAGACCTGTGGTGCGGCCTCGCACTCGAGTCGACCCGTCTCCCGACAGGCACCTACGCAGACCTGCAGTGTCATCTCGCCGGGCAGACGAGGGCGCTCCCGGCGGCGGCGGCCGAGGCACTCATCGGCGCTCCGGCGCTGGCGGCACGACGCCATCAGGCGTGTCACTGGGAACTGCAGTTCCCCGAAGTATTTCTCGACGACACGGGCGCACCGCGCGCCGACGCGGGCTTCGACGCCATCCTTGGCAATCCGCCATGGGAAATGATGCGGGCTGACAGCGGCACGGCGGACGATCGTGCCTCGGCACGCGTCGGCACGCGCGGTCTGGCGGCGTTCCTGCGAGGCAGCGGTCACTATCGCCTGCAGGGCAAGGGACACCTCAACCACTACCAGCTGTTTCTCGAACGCGTGCTGCGATTGCTGGCGCCTCGAGGGCGATTCGGCCTGCTGGTCCCGTCAGGCCTCGAAACCGACGCTGGCAGCGCCCATCTGCGTCGTGCGCTGCTCGACAGCACGACGATCGACACGTGGGCCGTGTTCGATAACCGCCACGCGATCTTTCCCATTCATCGGAGCGTGCAGTTCCTGGCCATCGCCGGCACGCGCGGCGGGGAGACGCCCCTGCTCCCCACGGCTCGTGGTCTCACCGACCCGCAGGTGCTGAGTCGCTGGCCAGACCTCCCGGGAACTCCGACGCGCGTGGCCACCCCGGGGGCCGTGCCTGACGTCCTCACCATCGATCGGCGCTTTCTCAACGCGTGGGATCCGGAGACCTGCGCCGTCCCGGCCCTGGCGTCGCCCGTCGACCTGGCCATCGCCGCGCAGGCCCTGGTGCATCCGCCACTGGCCGCCCCCGAGGGCTGGCACGTGCGCTTCGGTCGCGAGCTCAACGCATCGGACGATGCCGACATCATGCGTCCCGGTTCGCCGACCCGTCATGTCGACCGTCACGCGTTACGGGTCATCGATGGACGGCACCTGCGGCCGTTCCGGCTCGACGCAAACAGCGCCGTACGCGTGGCCGACCGCGCAGCCGTCGAGGAGCGGCTGGGTCCCGGGCCCGGCCCGGACGCCGTGCGCGTGGGCTATCGCGACGTCGCGTCGCGCACCAACCGCCTGACGCTGATTGCCGCGCGGCTCCCCCCCGGGATAGTGTCGACCCACACCGTGTTCTGCACGCGGCGCACCCTGACCGAGGACGAAGCCTGGTGTCTCGTGGCCCTGCTGAACAGTCTGGTCGTCAACTACCTCGTGCGCCTGCAGGTCAGCGTGCACGTGTCTGCCGGCCTCATGTCCCGCTTGCCGGTTCCGCGGCCGCCGGCCCCTGTGCAGGCAGCGCTGGCGTCATGGGCCCGGGCGCTCGGCGAGGTGGCCGACGCCGAGACCCTGCCCGACACGTATGCCGACCTCAACGCAGCCGTCGCCGGGCTGTATGGTCTCTCGACGCACGAATTCCGGCATGTGCTGTCGGGGTTTCCCCTGATCGCGGGGGCGTTGCGCGAGCGCTGCGCCGGCGTCTTCGATCAGCGAGGCAGGTAGCGTTCCACCGCGCCGTACACCCAGGTGCCGGCCGTGGCGCTGAGCAGGGTGACGAGCACCGCCCCGTAGCCCATACCGACCTGTGCGAAGAGCGGGCCAGGACACGCCCCGGTCAGCGTCCATCCGAGGCCGAACAACAGGCCTCCGAAGACCACCCCGGGCTGGAACTGCTTGGGCCGGATCACGATGGGCTCGCCGGACAGGGTCGTGATCGGCACGCGGCGAATGAGCCACACCGACGCCATACCCACCGCCACGGCGCTGCCAATGACGCCGTACATGTGAAACGCATCGAACCGGAACATTTCCTGAATCCGGAACCACGACACGATCTCGGCCTTCACAAACACCAGGCCGAACATCATGCCGACGACGAGATATCGCAGGTGACCGCGCATGGGCGTCACTCGCCTCCCACGAAGCGGAACACCAGCGGCAGCACGACCCACGTGCCGAAAAATCCGCCGGCCATGAAGGCCACGGAGGCCACCAGTGACGGCCACTGCAGGCTCGAGAGGCCCATGATGGTGTGTCCCGACGTGCAACCGCCGGCCCACCGCGTCCCGAAACCGACGAGGAACCCGCCGATACCCATGAACCACAACCCCTTGAGCGTCAGGATCTGGTCGGCCCCGAAGATATCACGCGGCATCAGGCCGGTGAAGTCACGGACCCCGAGCGCCTCGAGTGCGGCCCGCGTGTCGGCCGCCACCTGGAACGGTTCCGGATTGGGCAGACCCCACGCCGCCAGCGCGGCGCCCAGCATGATCCCGGCGACGAAGAAGAGATTCCAGCGTTCGGCCTTCCACTCGTAGGTGAAGAATGGCAGGCCCGCCGGTGCACAGGCGGCGCAGAGATGGCGGAGGCTCGATGAAATGCCGAAGTTCCTGTTCCCGATGATGAGCAGGACCGGCACGGTCAGACCAATGAGGGGCCCGGCCACGTACCACGGCCAGGGGCGGGACAGTGCGTCAAACATCGTATCTATCACTCTACCAGCCCCACCGGACGAGGCGCGATGGCTGAACCGTCAGCGCGTCGCCAGGTAGCCCCCTGCCGCCACCAGCACCAGGATCGCCGCCGTCAGCAGCGCCGAGAGGCGGTCGCCTTCGCGGAGGTAGCCGACACACGCCACCACGACGCGCGTGATGGGCGTCACCATCAGCATGAGCAGACCCACATGGATAAGCTGCGTGGGCCACCCACTGCCGGGCAGCAGCCCTGAGGTCACCAGGCCCGCCACCAGCAGCACCGTCGTCGCCCGTCCGGTGAACGCGAACAGGCGGGTCATTCCGGCAGCCTCGCGATCATCACGGCAGCCACCAGCACGAGAACAACCGCCAGCATGACCTTCAATCGGCGCGGCGGCCAGATGCGGGCAAGCCGCAGGCCCAGCATCGACCCGATACGCACGCCGAGCACGGCGGCGGCCGCGAGGGTCGGCAGCAACAGCCCCCGTCCGAAGTAGATGAGCGCACCTGACGTGGCCGTGACGCCAATCATGAAGGCCGACGTGGTGGACGCCACCCGCATCGGAATGCCGCACCACGCGTTGAGCACCGGCACCTTGATGACCCCGCCACCAAGACCCAGCAGCGTCGACAGCGTTCCGGCCACAAACGAGGTGCCGACGGCAATCGGCAGGCGCTCGAGGCGATAGACCACCAGGCGCCCCGTCTGCTCGTCGGTGTAGCGCCCGCCCCAGGGACCGATGTCGGCATCCTCGGACAGGGCATTCTGATGGTCGCGCCGCAGGAAGGTGATGACACTCATGAGCGTCATCACCACACTGAAGGTGATCATCAGCGTGCGCTGCGGGAGCAGCGTCGCCGCGACACCACCCAGCAGCCCGCCGGCCGCCGTGATGAGTTCCAGCATGAACCCCATCCGCAGGTTGATCAGGGGCCGGCTGCCGGCTGCGCCCGACACCGCATTCGACGTGGCAATCACCGTGGTGAGGCTCACCGCCACGGCCTGGGGCATGGGCACGCCGAGCCCCTGCACGAGGAGCGGCACGAGGAAGACACCTCCACCCAGCCCCAGCATGCCGCCCAGGGAACCGGCCACGACGCCGCCCAGCGCCGCCATGGCCATCAACGAGAACGAGACGGTCGTCAGCATGGCGTCCCGCTAGGCCTGAGGCGTGCCTGCCGCCCAGGGATGGAGGGCGGCATACAGCGTGGCAAGGATCGGTGTCGGCACGCCGTGGGCGCCAGCCTTGCGCAGCGCCACGCCCTGCAGGGCCTCGACCTCAATGCGCTTCTGCTGACTGAGGTCGACCAGCAGCGACGACCGTGTGCTGTGCGGAATGTGGTCCATGTAGTGCTGCAGCGTCTCCCATCGGTCAGGGGACAGGGTGATGCCTTCGGCGTGTGCGATGGCGGCCACCTCGCGGGCGGCAGCGTAGAACATGTCGCGCGCCTGCGGCGACGACCACAGGAACCCGATCGGCAGGCGTGCCGCGCCGGTGAACCCGGAAAACGGTACGAGGTACACGAACTTGTCCCACAGCGGGGTGCGCGCATCGGGAACCGCGCGGACGTCGATATCGGCCATCGACAGAGCTGCGGCCAGCGCGTTCACCCGTGGCGTCAGGCCTCGGGCCCCGAACACTTCGCCGAAGATGATCGAACGGTGCACTCCGGTTTGCACGATGCGTCCCGGCGCCTCCAGTGCCGTGGCAACATACGTCGTGCCGCCAAGCACGCGGTCCTCGCCGTACAGCGCGGCCAGCTGCTCGACATTGTCGACGCCGTTCTGCAGGGTCAGCACGATGGTCTCGGGCCCCAGCAGCGGCGCAATCATCGGGTAGGCCGAGGCATTGTCGTAGGTCTTGATGGCCACGATGACCACGTCCGCCGGTCCCACGGCGGCAGGGTCCGACTCGGCGCGCATCTGTACGGTGAAGTCACCGAGCATCGCGCTCTGCACGGTGAGTCCCCGTGCGCGG
>JBIIDF010000177.1:0-6339 GCA_044238535.1 Vicinamibacterales bacterium | reverse complement strand
CTTCGATTCGCACACGGGCGGCGATGTCGTCCGCCCCGAGCGTGGACCGTTCGTAGGCCGTGGTCACCACCCAGCACAGAGCAATCCCCGCCAGGCCCGTCAGGCCCAGACGGACGATGAGACCCGGCTGCCGGAGAGGTCGTGCCACTCGCTCGATATTGTATCGGGGTAACATGTGCCGCATCGCATGCCGGCCCACCTGCGACTCAAGGAGACGCTCAAGCGCGGTGCACTGGTGACCATCGCCAACTGGCCGCTGGTGCTCATCCAGTTCCTGGCGGACACCATTTTCAATGCCATGCTGCTGGTGCCCGTGGTGGGCGGCGTCGTGCTGGTCATGCTGCTCGTGGGCGCTGACCCCACGGCACTGATGCAGATGGAGGATCGCGAGGCGATTCCGGCACTCGTCGGTGCCCTCCTGGCGCAGCCTGCGGCGCTCATTGCCTTTGTGACCGCGCTGGGCATTGTCACACTGGGGGGCTCGGTGCTGATGTTTGGCGTGAAGGCGGCCACCGTCTGGGTGCTGGTCGCCGCCGAACGGCACGCGGGGCCGATTGAAGAACCCCCGCTGCGGTCGGAACTGCTGGCCTCTGCGTTTCAGGTGTCCATCAGCCGGTTACTGTCGGGGTTGCGGCGGCTCTTTCGCCAATACTTCATGCTCGGGCTTCTGCTGGGAACCTCGTATGTCGCGATCGCGGCCCTGGCGGCGGTGCTGCTGTTCGGCCCGACTCAGGCATCGTTTGACAACCGGGTGGTCGTGACCGCGACATCGGCGCTCACCGTGGCGGCCATTACCATAGTGAATTTTGTGTATCTGCTGGCCCAAATTGTGTTGGCCGTCGATGGCGTACCGGTCGGCGAATCACTCGGGCGGGTCTGGCAGATGCTGCGACAGCAGGCGCTCCTGGCGGTTGGCGTGTTCGGGGCCATGGCCGGCTTGCTGCTGCTGGCCACGCTGGGGTCGGTGCTGGCGACGGTGGCGCTGGGGCTGATTGCCTTTGTGCCGCTGCTCGGGGTCGCGGCGTTGCCGCTGCAGCTGGTGGCGTGGCTGCTGCGAGGTCTGGTGTTTCAGTTCATCAGTGTGACGGGCGCGGCCGCCTGCGTGCATCTCTACATGAAGGCCCATCCCGCAGAGATCCTCTCGGAGCATCGCTAGGGTCGGGCGCGTCGACCGGGGAGCTCGGTCAGTGTCCCGAGGGGAGGCTCAATGCGCCGCCCGAAGCCGAGCACCCGGCCGTCCCGAGTAATGGTCACGAGGCTCGCGCCGGTGGGACGCGCCTCCCGACTTCGCGGAGGTTCATTGAGGTCGCCGGAGGCCTCAACCGTGCCGACGGCCTTTCCCGTGGCCGACTCGAACAGTGCCACTGTCGCCGCGAGCGGCACGCGGACCGTCCCCCCAAGCAGCACTGGTCCGCCGAGCGGCCGTGCCGGCAGGTCGGCGCTCCAGCGCAATGTGCCCGTGCGCACATCGAGGGCGCGCAGGACGTTGTCCCGCGAGGCCACGAAGATGAACCGGTCATCACTCGACGCGGGGCCAGACACATCGCCTCCGACCCGCCATCGCCACCGCTGGTCGCCCCGTTCGAGGTCGAAGCTGTAGACGGCGCGAGTGGTCGCCCCGCCCGTACCCACCACCAGTTGACCGGCGACCGCACTGACGCCGGTGATGCGATGTTCCATGGGCCGGGTCCACACCAGACGGCCATCGGCCAGGGTGAGCGCGACGAGACGACCGTCCTCGAGGCCCACGTAGACCTTATCGAGCCCGGCGGCCGGTGCGACGGCGGCGCGGCTGCCGAGGGCCGCGTTCCAGATCGCCGTCCCATCGTCGGCCCGCAGGGCGTAGAGCGTCCCGTCGGCTCCCGCACACAGCAGCCATCCCGTGTCGAAGTGCACCGACGATACCGCACCGGGCAGGGTGCGCTGCCAGCGGGGCTGCCCCGAGGCGGCGTCCAGCGCCTGCACCGTGTCCCGACTGCCGACGAAGACCAGGCCCCCGCTCGCATCAGGGACGGTGGCATCTGCCACGGCTCGCTGCCATCTGACCGCTCCGCGCTCGAGTTCGATGGCCACCAGCAGTCCGTCCCGCGTGGCGACGTAGGCCGTCGTGCGATCGTAGCCGGCGCTCTGGGCGGGCGCAGCCGGCAGCGCCACGGCCCAGCGGGGGTCGAGTGCCGCAGTGGTCGCCGCGGGTGACGACGTGGCAGGAGCCACGGCCTGCAGGAGCGCCGAGAGAAGCCAGAACATCCCTCGCTATAATAACCGCGGGTTCTCACACGCCGTGCCGCACGACTCCATCCTCATTCTTGATTTCGGTTCGCAGGTCACACAGCTCATCGCCAGGCGTGTGCGCGAGTCGCATGTGTACTGCGAGGTGCACCCCTCGGATGTCGCCTCCGATGTCGTGGCCCGGCTCGCGCCACGCGGCGTCATCCTCTCGGGCAGCCACATGTCGGCCTACGAAGAAGCCACCGACCGGGCGCCCGACTGGGTATTCTCACTCGGCGTGCCCGTGCTCGGCATCTGCTATGGCATGCAGACCATGGCACAGCAGCTGGGCGGACGGGTCGAGAAGGGAGCTGTTCGCGAATTCGGGCACGCGGTGGTGACCGTCGCGCGGCCGTCCCCCCTGTTCGACGGCATTGTCGACGAGGGCGCCGAGCCAGGCCATCTGCGGGTATGGATGAGCCACGGCGACAAGGTGGTGGAAGCGCCGCAGGGCTTCTCGGTGGTGGCTTCGACCGCCAGCTGCCCGGTCGCCGCCATGGCCGACGAGGCACGGCGACTCTACGGCGTGCAGTTTCATCTGGAAGTGACTCACACGCCGCAGGGGGCGGCCGTCCTGCAGCGCTTCGTGCGCGAGATCTGCGGCTGCCGGCCCGACTGGGTGATGCGCGACCACATCGCCGAGGCGGTCGAGGCGATTCGCGCTCAGGTTGGCGACGAGGAAGTGATTCTGGGGCTCTCGGGAGGAGTCGACTCGTCCGTGGCCGCGGCCTTGATTCATCGTGCGATTGGCGACCAGCTGACGTGCATTTTCGTCGACACGGGGCTGCTGCGCCTTGGCGAAGGCGACGAGGTGATGGAGACCTTCGCACATCTGCTGGGTGTTCGCGTCGTCCGTGTCAACGCCGAGGCCCGCTTCATGACGGCCCTCGCGGGTGAGACCGACCCCGAGGTCAAGCGCAAGATCATCGGGCGCGAATTCGTGCACGTCTTTCAGGAAGAGGCGGCGTCCCGCGACCGGGCGAGGTGGCTGGCACAGGGCACGATTTACCCCGACGTCATCGAGTCGGCGGGGGCGAAGACGAAGAAGGCCACCACGATCAAGAGCCATCACAACGTCGGCGGGCTGCCGGACACGCTGCACTTGAAGCTGCTCGAGCCGTTGCGCGACCTGTTCAAGGACGAAGTGCGCGACCTCGGCGTGGCCCTGGGCCTCCCGCGGTCCATGGTGTATCGGCATCCCTTCCCGGGGCCGGGCCTGGGCGTCCGTATCCTGGGTGAAGTTCGACAGTCGTATGCCGACCTGCTCCGGCGGGCGGACGCGATATTTATCGAGCAGCTGCGCACGACCACGGCCACCGACCGCGATGTGGCGGCGGGTCGCGTCGCCCCTGCCGATGTGGGCCGCTCGTGGTACGACCTGACCTCACAGGCCTTTGCCGTGTTTCTGCCGGTCAGGAGCGTGGGCGTGATGGGCGATGGTCGCACCTACGAGTTCGTCGTGGCCTTGCGCGCCGTGCAGACGAGCGACTTCATGACGGCGCACTGGGCGCAGCTCCCGCACGAACTGCTCGGGCACGTCTCGAACCGCATCATCAACGAAGTCCGCGGCATCAACCGCGTGGTCTACGACATTTCGGGAAAGCCGCCGGCAACGATTGAGTGGGAATAGGGACCGTGGCCCGCGATTTCGTTCATCTGCATCTGCATACCGAATTTTCGCTCCTCGATGGCGCCTGCCGCATCGACGAGCTGCTTGATCAGGCGGTAGCCCTCGGGCAGAAAGCGGTGGCTGTCACCGAGCACGGCAACATGTTCTCGTCCGTGGTCTTCCACGACGCCGCCCGCAGCCGGGGCCTCAATCCCATTCTGGGATGCGAAGTCTACGTGGCACCCGGCAGCCGGTTTGACAAGAGCGGGAACGCCGGAGAGACGGCCAACCACCTGGTGCTGATTGCCGAGAACGCCACGGGCTACCGCAATCTCATCAAGCTGGTGTCAGCCGGCTATACGGAAGGGTTCTACTACAAGCCCCGCATCGATAAGGACCTGCTGGCCCAGCACGCGCAGGGACTCATCGGCCTGTCGAGCTGCCTGAAGGGCGAAGTCGCGACCGAGGTACGCGGACCGAATCCGAAGAAGGCGCTCGCGGCCGCGGCCACGTACCGTGACATCCTGGGCGCCGGCAATTTCTTCCTCGAGATGCAGTACCAAGGGATCGAGGAACAGCGCATCGTGAACAACGGCCTGCTGCCGATCGCCCGCGACCTGGACATGCCCCTGGTGTGCACGAATGATGTGCACTACCTGAAACACGGTGACCACAAGCCCCACGACATTCTCCTGTGCATCGGCACCGGCAAGGGCGTCAACGACGCGCACCGGCTCCGGTACCACGGTGACCAGTTCTTCCTGAAGTCTGCCGACGAGATGGCGCAGGTCTTCGGCGACTATCCCGAGGCGATGCACAACACGCTGCGCATCGCCGAGCGCTGCCACGTCGAGATTCCCAAGGGGCAGAACCACCTCCCGAAGTTCGACGTACCCGAGGGCTTCACGCTCGACGACTATTTCGAGCACGAGGTGCGCCGCGGATTTGCCCAGCGTCTGGTTCGCCTGCGACAACTCGACGAGGAGGGCGCCCTGCGGCATCCCCTCGCCGACTACGACACCCGCCTCACCTACGAGATCGCGATGATCAAGCAGATGGGGTATCCCGGCTATTTCCTCATCGTCTGGGACTTCATCCGCTACGCCAGAGAGCAGGGGATTCCAGTGGGGCCGGGGCGCGGATCGGCGGCGGGCAGTCTGGTCGCCTGGGCGCTGCGCATCACCGATGTCGATCCGCTGCACTACGACCTGCTGTTCGAGCGGTTCCTGAACCCTGAGCGCGTGTCGCTGCCCGATATCGACGTCGATTTCTGCGAGCGGCGCCGCGGCGAAGTCATCGAGTATGTGACCCGCAAGTACGGCCGCGAGAACGTGTCGCAAATCATCACCTTCGGCACCATGAAGGCCAAGGCGGTCGTGCGCGACGTGGGCCGGGCCATGGACATGCCGTACGCGGAAGTCGATCGCATCGCCAAGCAGATTCCGGCGGCGCTCGACATGACGCTTGCCAAGGCACTCACCGAGAATCCGGTACTGCGGCAGATGCAGGATCAGGACCCGCGGGTGAAGGACTTGCTCGACATGGGCAAGCGGCTTGAAGGCATGTCACGGAATGCGGGCGTGCATGCGGCCGGCGTCGTCATTGCCCCGGGGCCGATTACCGACTTCGCCCCCCTCTACAAGAGCAACCGCGACGAAATCACCACCCAGTGGGCCATGAAGGAAGTCGAGCGCGTCGGCCTGCTCAAGATGGACTTCCTCGGGCTGAGCACGCTGACGCTCATTCAGGATGCGCTGTCCGAAATTCGCCGGACCGAAGGCATCACGCTCGACATCGACAATATTCCGCTCGACGATGCCACGTCGTATCAGCTGTTCCAGGAGGGCCAGACCTACGGCATCTTCCAGTTCGAAAGCTCGGGCATGCGCGACATCCTGCGCAAGGCGCGGCCGCAACGCCTCGACGACCTCATTGCGATGAACGCACTGTATCGCCCCGGCCCGCTCAAGAGCGGGATGGTGGACGACTACATCGCGCGCAAGGCCGGCAAGTCCGACGTGAACGTCGAATTGCCGCAGATGGGGCCGATTCTCGCCGACACCTACGGCGTCATCGCCTACCAGGAGCAGGTCATGCGACTGGCGACGGTGCTGGCCGGATTCTCGCTGGGGCAGTCTGACGTGCTGCGCAAGGCCATGGGCAAGAAGGATCCCAAGGTCATGGCCAAGCAGCGCGAGGCGTTCATGGCCGGGGCCACGGCCCAGGGCATCAATGAGAAGAAGGCCACCAAGGTCTTCGATCTCATGGAGTACTTTGCCGGATACGGGTTCAACAAGTCGCACTCGACCGCCTACGCGTTTCTCGCCTACCAGACAGCGTATCTCAAGGCGAACTACCCGCGGCACTTCGCCGCGGCGCTGCTGACGATCGAGGCGGCGAACACCGACAAGCTGGCGCTCTACATCAGCGAGTGCCGCGACCGGGGCATCCGTGTGCTGCCC
>JBIIDF010000176.1:0-6358 GCA_044238535.1 Vicinamibacterales bacterium | reverse complement strand
GAGGCCAGCGCCGACCCGAAGGTCTCGCTGCACGAGGCCGCCTACCGCTGGGCACACAATCAGGATGCGATGGCAGTGGAGAAGCTGTCGGACGGCATCCGGCGGTTCGACGCCGATGCCCGGACGCTGGAAGCCTGGGCCGCAACCCTGGGGCAGGGGGACGGCGTCTAACCGCAGATGTCAACGATTCAGTGGCCTCAGGGGTCACCGCTGGCCTCGCTGGTGCAGGCGCGTCCCACTCTGGTGATTTTCCTCCGCCACTTCGGTTGAACCTTCTGTCGCGAAGCCCTGGCGGACGTGGCCACACGCCGCGCCGAGCTCGCTGCGACCGGAACGCCGGTGGCGTTCGTGCATGGAGTCTCCGAAGACGAGGCGGCCCCCTGGTTCGAGCAGGCCGGGCTGGCCGACCTGCCGCGGGTCAGCGACCCGGAACGGCGGCACTACGAGGCGTTCGGTCTCGGCCAGGCGTCGCTGCTGTCCTTGCTGTCCCCGACGCTGCTGGCCCGGGGGGCGGTGTGTGCCGTCCGGCACGGGGCCGGTCCCCAGCCGTCACAGCTGCGAGCCCAGATGCCCGGGGTGTTTCTGGTGCAAGGCGACCGCATCCTGCGGTCCTACCGCCACCGGCAGCCGTCAGACCGGCCCGATTACGTGGCCCTTGCCCAGCCTGTCCCGGAATGACCCGTTTTTTGTCTCGAAAGGATGACTCGGTGGCACAGATGGTTACAATGCTACGTTCCCGGGGCGGCGCGCATGGCCCCGCCTGGTCGGGATTCACTGGAGGCCCAATGAAGGTGCGTATGATCGCGCTCGTACTCGCGAGCGTTCTGGCAGTCGGTGCCCCGGCGTGGGCGCAGGGCGGAACCGCCGCCCAGCAGCCCCCGGCGCAGGCGTCGGAGCAGCAGAAGCCCGAGGAAGTGCCCATCTACACGGAAGCCGTCGTGGTGTCGGCATCGAAGGTCGAACAGCAGATCGTCAATGCCCCGGCCACGGTGTCGGTCGTCTCGGCCGACACCATCGCCAGCTCGCCCATCAACAACTACGCCGAACTGCTTCGCGAAATTCCCGGCGTGAATATCACCCAGACCTCGGCGCGCGACTACAACATCACGACGCGTGGTGCCACGTCGACACTGTCCACCTCGCAGCTGGCGCTGCTCGACGGCCGCAGCCTCTACCTCGACTTCTTCGGATTCATTGCGTGGGACCTCGTGCCCGCCAACGCGTTTGAACTCAAGCAGGTCGAAGTGGTGCGCGGCCCGGCGTCGGTCGTCTGGGGCGCCAACGCCCTCTCCGGTGTCATCAACTTCATCTCGAAGACGCCGCGCGAGCTCAACAGCAACAACCTCACGATGAGCTACGGCAACTTCAACCGCCAGCCGGACCGCGGGCAGCAGCTCGACAACGGGAACATGTATCAGGTCAACCTGACACACGCCCGCGCCGTGAACGACCGCTGGGCCTACAAGCTGTCGGCCGGTTACTTCAGCTCGGATGCGTTCTCGCGGCCCACCGGCGTCATTCCCAACGGGCAGGGCACCCCGTATCCCAGCTTCACCAACACGCCCACCCAGCAGCCCAAGTTCATCGGTCGGGCCGACTACGACGCGCCGAATGGCGCCTACAAGCTGGTCTTCGAGGCCGGCTATTCGGGCACCGAAGGCATCATCCACACGGGCATCGGCCCCTTCGACATGACCCGCGTGGGCCTCAGCTACGGCACGGTCCGCTTCAACAAGGGCGCCTTCAAGGCGAATGTCTTCACGAACATTCTCAACGGCAACGCCAAGGGCCTCCTCTCGATTGGCCTCGACGGCAAGCCGCTGCCCTTCAAGTTCGATACGCAGACCTACGACATCGAACTGGGCCACGTGAAGACCTTCGGCACGCGCCACGTCGTGTCGTACGGTGGCAACGTCCGCCGGAACAACTTCGACCTGTCGATTGCGCCGCTCGGCAACAACCGCAACGAAATCGGCGGGTATGTGCAGGATGAAATCTTCCTGAACAACTACGTGCGCGTGAACCTCGGCGCCCGCGTCGACAAGTTCGGCAACATTGCCGACCCGATGTTCTCGCCCCGCGCCGCCCTCATCCTGAAGCCGGCGGCCGACCACTCGTTCCGCCTGTCGTACAACCGCGCGTTCCGCTCACCCTCGCTGGTGAACAACTTCCTCCAGACCACCATCGTCAACCAGGTGGGGCTGGGCGCGATTAACCCGCTGTTTGCCGGCCGGACGTTCAACTTCGCCGTGGCCGCCGTGGGCAACCAGAACCTGAAGCAGGAGAGCACCGAGGCGACGGAAATTGCTTACACGGGCATCATCGCCAAGCGGGCCACTGTGTCGGCGGCGTTCTACTGGCAGAACAATCTCGACGGCATCTTCTTCACCCAGAATGGCCGCTACCGTGCGACGAACCCGCCGGCTGGCTGGGTAAACGCCCTGGCGCCGCTGCCGGCGCAGACGGCGCTCGGCGTGCTGGAAGTGCTGCCCCCGGCCTGCGCGAGCCTGACGGCGACCTGCAACACGGGCGGTCTGCCCTCGCAGTTCACCTATCTCAACCTCGGTGAAGTGCGGAACAAGGGCCTCGAGGTCGGCATCGACGGCGCGATTTCGGCCGGCCTGAATGCCTTCGCCAACTACTCGTATCAGTGGAAGCCCGAGGCGATCGGCTTCGACGAGAGCGAGATGAACCTGCCGCCGCGCAACCGCTTCAACCTGGGCTTCAACTACAACGAAGGTCGCGTGCTGGCCAACGCCACCTATTCGTGGGTGGACGAGGCCTTCTGGCAGGACGTGCTCGATTCGCGCTTCTCGGGACCGACCGACGCCTACGGACAGCTGAACGGCGCCATCGGCCTCAAGTGGGGCGGCGAGCGCATCATCACCACCATCAAGGCGATCAATCTGCTCAACGCCGATGTGCAGTCGCACGTGTTCGGCGACTTCCTCAAGCGGCAGATCATCGGCGAACTGCGCATCACGTTCTAGCGCAGCGCCATCGTGTGTGCGTCGCCGGGGGCAGGCCCATTTGGGTCTGCCCCCGGTGTCGTTTCAGCCGGGCTCCGTTACAATGCCGTCGATGAGTTCCGGTCAGCCACGGGTGTGGAATGGCGCGCGCCACCTGACGATGTGTGTCGCGCTGGCGGCAGCGGCGGGGTGCGGGTCGTCGCCAACCGCGCCGACGCAGCCCCAGGTGCCCCAGACGCTTGCGCTTGTGGTGACCGGACCGACAGTACCGGCGCTCACACCCCCTGCCTCCGGCACCGCCCTCGGCGTCACACGGTTTCTCGCGTTCGGGGACAGCATCACCTGTGGCACCGAGTCCGCGCCCGTCGCGCAGCCTTTTCTTGAAGCCGTGAACTGCACGCCGTCCTACGGCTACCCGGAGCGCCTGCTCGGATTACTGCGTGCCACGGTCCCTGCGGTGCAACAATCGGGCCTCCAGGTCATCAACCGGGGCAGTGGCGGCGAGGGTGCCGTGCTGCAGGGCGAAGCCCGGCTCCGGCGTGACCTCGCCGAGTTGATGGCTGGTCCCATCGACGCTCGACCACAGGCGCTGCTGCTGCTGATGGGCGTCAACGATCTGGCCTCGACGAGTGCCACGCCGGCCCGGGTGGCCTCGACCGTGGCGTCGATGGCCGACATCGGGCGCGCGTACGGACTCGGGGTGATTGTCGCGACCATGCCCCAGACCTACCCGGGGCTGTCGCCGGCCGGCATCCCCCGCGACAACGCATCGACCCGTATCGTTCCCTTCAACGCGGAACTGGCACGGTTGGTGACCGGCGTGCCCGACGTGTCACTGCTCGACGTCTACGAAGGCTTCGGAGGGACTGCGGCGCAACGGCTCGGGCTGATGGGCGTGGACGGGCTCCATCCGACCCCGATGGGACACGAACGGATGGCCGAGCTCTTTCTGACCGAGATCGTCCGTCGCTTTCCCGTGCGGCGCACCCTTCAGTAGCGGCGCTCGCCCGCGGGTGTTGGTGCGCACCACGCGGTGCGGACATTGACCTGCGTCGGGGTCAGCCCGGCAGACTCGCCCAGGGCACGCGTCAGGTCGGGTGGCGTCACCTGCAGCTTCCACTCGTCCAGTTGCGCGCCGGGGAGCGTGGCCGTCCACCTGTCCCACCAGGGAGCCACGGCGCGGGCCAGCGGCTCAATCACCAGCACGGCCGAGCCCATCCGGACGGCGTCACTCAGCACCCGACCCAGGTGGGCGCGGTCGTCGTCGGTCAGTTCATTGGCGACATAGCCGCACACCACGAGCGATGGACGCGACGGGCGGCGTAACCGACCGGCACTCGCCCGCGTGACCGAGCCCTGCAGGCCGAGCGCCGCATAGGTCTGCCGCGCCTCGGTCAGCGCCCAGGGATGCACGTCGAGGCCGTGGACCTCGCCTGACTGCACCGCCACTGCCGCGCCCGCCCCGACCGCGCCGGTGCCACACCCGACATCCACGATGGGCCAGCCCGCGCAGGGGGCCGCGGCGCCGACGGCGTCGAGGATCTGCAGCGTGGCCAGCAGGTGCAGCGGACCGTAGTAGAGGGCAAACGCCGCACGCTTGCCGGCACCGTCCAGCACGCGCCCGCCGGACAGGGCCGTGGCCCGACGTTCGACATACGACGAGGAGACGGCGCGCAGTCCCCGCACGACTTCGCGGTGCGTCAGCGAGGCCAGATGGCGTGACCGGAGGTCGTCCAGCCACGGTGTCAGACGGGGAGAGAAGGACAGGGCCACGCGGGGCAGGAAAAGGTGGGGTGAGTGACGGGGATCGAACCCGCGACAGCCGGATCCACAATCCGGAGCTCTACCACTGAGCTACACTCACCATCCGTCGTGGACGTTCCGATTCTAGCATGATCCCCCTGCTGCCACCGGGGGCGCCGTTTCCTCCTGTCGACCGCGCGCTGCACCAGCCCGACGGCCTGCTCGCCGCCGGCGGCGACCTGTCGCTCGACACGCTGCTGCGCGCGTATCGGCAGGGAATATTTCCGTGGTTCAGTGATGACGACCCGATCCTGTGGTGGGCCCCGTCACGGCGGATGGTACTGCCGACCGACGAATTTCATCTGAGCCGTACCCTGCGGCAGACGCTCCGTCGCGGCACCTTCACGGTCACCTTCGACGAGGCCTTCGACGATGTGCTTCGCGGATGCGCGGCGCCACGGGCCGGGCAGGACGGCACCTGGCTGAGTGACGACATGCAGACGGCCTACCGAGCGTTGAAGGCAGCCGGCCATGCGCACTCGGTGGAGGTCTGGTGCGACGGCGCACTGGCGGGGGGCCTCTACGTCGTGTCGGTCGGGCAGATGGTGTGTGGCGAGTCGATGTTCAGTCGGCGCACCAATGCGTCGAAGGTCGCCCTCGCGTGGCTGTCGGCGCAGTGCCGCCGCTGGGGGCTGCCCTTCATCGATTGTCAGCTGCACACCGACCATCTCGCCTCACTCGGTGCGCGGCTCGTGCCCCGGCAGACGTTCAGCCAGTGGGTGGCGGCCCTGTCGGCACAGCGCGGTCCGCACGCGTGGCGGTTCGATGCCGACCTCGACCCGGTCGCCGAGCTGTGTGCATCCCCGTTACACTGAAGGGGTGCCGAGCCCGTCTGTTCTCGACCAGGTCCGCGACGAAGTGCGCGAGCACCAGCGCACGGAGACCCCGCGGCTCTGGCGCGTGCTGCTGCATAACGATGACTTCACGACGCAGGAATTTGTCGAGTGGGTGCTGCAGGAGGTATTCCACCGCAGCCAGTCCGAGGCACACGCCATCATGATGCATGTGCACACCGCCGGCATCGGCGTGGCTGGCATCTACACGCGCGACGTGGCCGAAACGCGCCAGCGGCAGACGCTGAAGCTCGCCGAGCAGGAGCAGTATCCCCTGCGGGTCAGCATCGAGCCTGAGGGGGTGCCGTCATGAGCCGACAGCCTGTGCCCTTTGCGCCGGACGCTCTCGATTCGATCCGGCGAGCCTTCCACCTGGCGGCCGACCGTCGTCATGACCTGGTCAGCCTCGAGCACTTGCTGCGCGCGCTGCTGGACGATCCGTCGGCCAGTCAGGTGCTGCGGGCCTGTGGTGTGCAGTTGCCCGACCTTGCCGCATCGCTGGACGAGGTGCTGGCCAGCGCGTTTGCCCCAATGCCCGGTCGCAAGCCCGTGAAGCCCGAGTCGACCGTGGGGTTCGACCGCGTCGTCGAGCGCGCCGTGGTGCACGCCGCTTCTTCGTCGGCATCCCAGGTCGAGAGCGGAGCCCTGCTGGTGTTTCTCCTGCAGGAGACCGACAGCCATGCCGCGTACTTTCTCCGGCAGCAGGGCGTCGACCGGCTGACGCTGCTGCGTGTGCTGAGTGGGCAGGGAACC
>JBIIDF010000175.1:0-6433 GCA_044238535.1 Vicinamibacterales bacterium | reverse complement strand
GATGGACACGTGCTGCCGCCGCGGCCGTCGCGGCCGGACTCGTGCTGGTGGCGCTGCCGACGACCCTGATCGACATTTACAACACTGGCGACATCACGAACAGGACCTGGAGCCCAAGCTTCCGGTGGACCATGGTCGTGTCGCATGCGGACTTGCAGGCGTATGCATGGCTGAATCGCGAAACCGCGCCCGACGCCCTGATTCAGTGCGATTCGGAACGCCGCGGGGCAGAAGGCTGGGCCAACATTCCAGCGTTTGCCGAACGGCGACTGGCGGCTGGCCTCCCGATCTCGATGGTGCCCATGGCCAAATACGAGAGCGCGGCGCAGTTCGGCGGTCTGCTGTTCTCGCAGGGCACGGCAGCCATGCGGCACGACGTCGCGGCGCAACTGCGGGTCGACTACGTGTACGTTGGTCCGCCCGAGCGTCAGGCGCATCCCGATTGCGTCGAGGTCTTCCGTCAGGGCAGCGATTATTTCGAACCGGTCTTCGATAACGGCGACGTCACCATCTACCGCGTGCGCTACTGACGCGGTCGCCCGTCACTTGCGGCAGAACGCCATCAGGTGCCAGCCCAGTGGCCGCACCCAGGCCGTCGGCAGTGCGTTGAAGGCGCCGACAAAGCACGTGTTGAAGGCCAGGCCCTTCCACCCTTTGTGCAGCCGCGACTTCACGGGAAACCGCTCGGGGACCATCTGCACCTCGGCAAAGGGCGCTAGCATCGCACGGTACTCGGCGATGGAGAACAAGCGCAGGCCCGGGGCGTCCTCATGCTCAAGCGCGACCTTCATCACCTTCGACAGGGCATTGAGCCACGATACGCGGTTGTAGACCATGAAAATGGCCTGCCCGCCCGGCCTCAGCACGCGGTGCGCCTCGCGAATCAGTTGCGCGGGGTCTGAGGTGTACTGCACCACGCCGTGGGCATACACCACGTCGAAGGTGTTGTCGGCGAACGGCAACGCCTCACCGTTGGCGATACGCAAGTCCGCCGGCGTCAGCCCATGCGCGGCGAAGTTCTTCCGGGCCAGGTCGATGGCCGTCTGCGACAGGTCGACCCCGGTGACCTCGGCGCCGCCACGGGCGAAGCGCACCAGGTCGGTGCCGATGCCGCAACCGATTTCCAGCACGGTCTTGCCGGCAAAGCCGTGCGCAAAATCGACCAACCGCGGCAAATAGTGAAGCTTGTCGAAGCGGTACTCGTCGAGGTCATCGAAAAACGCGCGGGTCCCGACCGGGGCCTCGGTCATCTCCAAGTCGTGGATACGCGTGTTCCAGTAGGCGGTAATCTCGGGGATCACAATGCCCTATCGTACAATGCAGCCGGTATGGTGCGCGACCTCACCCGACTGGCGGATACCCGCTGGGACCTGCTGGTCGTGGGGGCGGGCATCTACGGGTGCGCCGTGGCCTGCGATGCGGCACGGCGCGGACTGCACGTGGCCCTCATCGACCGGGGCGACCTCGGGAGCGGAGCGTCGTTCCACAGCCTGAAGACCGTACACGGCGGACTGCGCTCGCTGCAGTCGCTGAATCTGGTGCAGATGCGCCGATTCATCCGCGAACGCCGGGCCCTGGCGCGGACGGCCCCTCACCTGCTGCGTCCCCTGCCCTTTCTGGTGCCTACGGCCCTGGCACCGCAGCGATCAGCCTGGGTGATGCGCCGGGCACTCGCCCTCAATGATCTCGTCGCCAACGACCGCAACGACGGCATCGCCGATCCGGCCCTGCATCTGCCCCACGGTGATGTCCTCGACCGCACCCAGGCGCTCGAGCACCTGACGGCCCTCGAGCCCGACGGCATCACGGGTGCCGCGCGCTGGTGGGACTATCAGATGGTGTTCGCCGAGCGCGTCCACCTGGGCCACGCCCGCACGGCGGCCGCGCACGGCGCCTGCATCGCGTCGTACGTCGCGGCGACTGGACTGCTGCGGGAGCACACGCGCGTGGCCGGCGTGACCGCCCACGACTGGCGAAGCGACCGCACCTTCGACATTCACGCCCGCATCGTCATCAACACCACAGGGGCTTCGTCGGGCGAGGTGGCCCGTTGGGCACACAGCCAGCCACCTGAGACCGCGGCGCCTGCACTGTCGCGTGCCATGAATCTCGTGCTCGACCTGCCGGCCGGGGCGCATGCCCAGGGCGGGCGTGTCGATGGACGCTTTCTCTTCCTGGTGCCGTGGGGACGCGTCACGGTGCTCGGCACGAGCCACGATGTCTCCCCCATCAGCAATGGCATGCCTCTCGTCACCGGCGCGGATGTCGACCAGTTCATCGCCGATGGCCGCCGGGCCTTCCCCCGAGCCGACATCACCCGCGAGCGGGTGCGTCTGGTACACCGGGGACTGCTGCCGATGACCGCCGGCCACGGCACTCAGGTGTCGCTCGTCAAGGAAAGCGAGGTGGTCGACCACGCCGGCACGGGCGCCCCGGGCCTCATCTCGGTACACAGTGTCCGCTACACCACCGCCCGCCACACCGCCGAAGAAGCTGTGACAGGCGCGTTCAAGGCACTGGGCTACGAGACGCCGCCTGCCTCAACGACCGACACTGCACCGCTCGTCGGTGGTGACATCGCCGACCTCGCCTCCCACGACGCGGCCGTTGCGCGCGCCGCGGGAGGGCTGCTGAGCGCCGAGCACGTCGCCCGCGTGTCGCGGGCGTATGGCACCGAGGCCTTCGACGTGATCGCCCGGATGCAGCACGCGCCTGCCCTCGCGCAGCCGTTGAGTGACGCGTGCCCGGTGACGGGCGCCGAGGTGCTGCACGGCATCGAGGTCGAAGGCGCTGTCACGCTGGCCGATGCCCTCATTCGCCGCACATCCGCCGGGACGTCTGGCTGCCCCGATGACGCGGCCCTGTCGGCCGCAGCGGCGCTCCTGGGCACGCATCAGGTGTGGTCAGTGGAACGCCAGCAGCGTGAGCAGGACGAGGTGCGCGAGTTCTATCGGGTGACGTAGCGTCGCTGGCCGCCCCGATGATGATCGAGCGACGGTTTGGCGTCTCATCGGGCAGCGCAGCGCCGAGCCTCAGGCGACAGCACGAACGCACTCGGCCACGACGCCTGCACGCAACAGCCGCCCCGCTATGACGGCAGGTGCACCGTACACCAGTGCTCGAGCACCATCAACGGAAACAGTGTGTGCGCGTGGTTCTCACGTCCGGCCACGTGGGCGTCGACGAGCCGCGCAACCTCGGCAGGCTCAAACCACCCGCGCGCCGCGATGCGTTCGGGCGCGAGTAGTTCGCGCATCAGCGGCTGCAGGTCGCGCCGCAGCCAGTTCTTCATGGGAATGCTGAAGCCCTGCTTGCGCCGGGTCAGGATGGTGTCGGGCAGCAGGCCACGCATGGCCTGCTTCAGCACCCACTTGCGTTCGCCGTTCCTGATCTTCAGGTGCCCGGGCATCGAGAACGCCAGTTCCATCACGTCGGCATCGAGGAACGGGGCCCGGGTTTCGAGAGACGTCGCCATCGACATCCGATCGACCTTCACGAGAATGTCATCAGGCAGATACACACACAGGTCCGCATACAGCTGCCGGTTCAACCCATCGTCGTCTGACCAGCGCCCGAGCGCCTCGCGCACGGGTGCGTACACATCGCTGCTGCGCAGGGCCTCGCGCAGCGCCGGCCGATACAGACGCGCGCGACTGGCCGCCGTCTGATACGTCATCCAGCGATAGTGCCCGAGTGCCGCCGGGGCGGACACGGCACCGGCGGCAAAGCGCTTAAGACTGTTGACGAACCCCTTCTTCTGCTCGGTGGGCCGCACCTGCGCCAGCACGGCATCAGCCAGCGGCAGCAGCGCGGGCCCGAGCCAGCCCAGCCGCGCCCAGGCCGCCTGGGCCTCGTACGCATCGTAACCACCGAACAGTTCATCGCCGCCGTCGCCACTGAGGGCCACGGTCACATGCTCGCGCGCGAGCGACGACACCATGTAGGTGGGAAACAGCGATACATCCGCGAAGGGCTCGTCGAGGTGCGTCACCAGCCGATCAAACAGCGGACGCAAGTCGGGCGTGACCGTGCGCTCGCGGTGATGCGTGCGGAAGGACACGGCCACTTCCCGCGCAAATGCCAGCTCGTTATAGCTGCCGTCGTCAAAGCCCATGCTGAAGGTGTTGATGGGTTGCGCCGAGGACTGACTCATCAGCGCGACGAGGGCACTGGAATCGATGCCGCCCGAGAGGAAGGCCCCGAGGGGCACATCGGCCATCATCTGGCCGTCCACGGCGGCCGACAGGGTTGCGCGCAGGGCGTCGATGGCCTCACGTTCGGTGAACATGCGCGGGGTCACCTGCGCTGCATCCCAGTAGCGCGTGACGGTGGTGCGCCCCTGCGACCACACCAGCACACTGGCCGGGGGCAGTTTCGAAATGCCCTGCAGAATCGTGCGCGGGGCAACCACATACTCGAAGGTCAGGAATTGATCGAGGGCGTCGACATCGATGCGGCGCTCGACATCGGGACACGACAGCAGGGCCTTCAGTTCCGAGGCAAACCGGATGGCGCCGGCCGTTTCGGTCCAATAGAGCGGCTTCTCACCGGCGCGATCACGGGCAATGACGAGCTCGTCTCGTGCACTGTCCCACAGCGCCAGTGCAAACATGCCGCGCACGCGGCGCAGCACCTCGAGGCCCCAGGCCTCGTAGCCGTGCACCAGCACTTCGATATCGGACTGCGAGCGGAAGACATGGCCGGCGGACTCGAGCTCCCGGCGGAGCGCGCGGTGGTTATAGATTTCGCCGTTGGCCACCAGATGCAGGGTGCCTGTTTCGTTGGAAAACGGCTGCTGTCCGCCTGCCAGATCGACGATGGACAGGCGACGCATGGCGAGGCCGGCGGGCCCTGCCACCATGTGTCCCTCGTCGTCTGGCCCCCGGTGCACCAGGGTGCGGACCATCCGGGTGAGCACGCCGAGGTCGGCGGGCTCAGATGGCTCTCGGTTAACGAATCCTGCGATCCCGCACATGCCGCATTACCCCTGGGGCGTGCGGCGGTCGCGCTGCACTTTCGCCGGAATGCCTGTCGCGATGGCGTACTCGGGCACGGTGCCCACGACCACGGCGCCGGCGCCGATGATGGCATCGCGGCCGATGGCCGAGCCGTCCGTCACCACCACATGTGTGCCCAGCCACACGCCGTCGCCCACGTCGATGCCGCGCGCGGTGCGCCCCTGGTCAAGCACCGGGATGTCGATGCGGTCATACAGATGGTCGCCACCCACGAGATACGTGTAGGCCGCCATCAGGATGCTCTTCCCCACCGTCACGCGCGAGGCGGAAAAAATCTCGCAGTTGAATCCGATGTTCGCATGATCACCAATGACGATGTCGCCGTTCTTGCAGCTGAGGATGGTGTTGCGCCCGACAAAGACCCCGGTGCCGATTTCGATACCCCGATTGTCGGTGCCCTTCGCGTCGAGACAGCAGTGATCATCGATGACCACGTTGTCGCCGATCTGAATCTTATGGGGATGCCGCAAGGTGACGTGCTGGCCGAAGACCACGTTGCGTCCGACACGCCCCAGCACCAGCGGGTACAGCTTCGATCGCAGCAGCAGACCCAGCGCCCCGGGCACCGTGCTGGCCAGCAGCATCACCAGTTCGAAGCGGATGAGCGGCCACCAGCCGGGCTGGCCGATGACCAGTTCGCGATACTTGTCGGCACTCGACCGGCGCTCGTTGAACAGCTCGCGCTGAATCACCGTGATGCGCGGGTCGTGCGGACGGGGCGCACCCGAGGCCATCAGGGTCTGTCCGTGCCGGCCGCCGTGACCGCATCCCGCACTTCGCGGATGACGTAGGTCGGCTTGTCCTGCGATTCGTAGTACGTACGCGCCAGCACTTCGGCCAACAGGCCGAAGGTCACCAGTTGCACGCCGATGAAGAGCAGCATCACGCCCAGCAGCAGCAACGGGCGATCCCCAATCGACTGCCCCGCAAACAAGCGCACATACCCCAGCCAGCTGGTGATGCCTGCGCCCAGCGCCAGGGCCACCAGCCCGAGCAGCCCGAAGATCTGCAGCGGGCGCGTCGAGTAGTTGAGCAGGAACTTCACGGTGGCCAGGTCGAGCACCACCCGCACCGTGCGGCCGAGGCCGTACTTGGACGTGCCGGCCTGCCGCGCCCGATGGTTTACCACCACTTCGTCGATCGACACACCAAGCTGACTGGCGATCGCCGGCAGGAAGCGGTGCATTTCGCCGTAGAGCCGCAGCGGCTTGATGACTTCGGCCCTGAATACCTTCAGCGAGCAGCCATAATCGTGCAGGGCCACACCCGTGGCCCACGAGATGATACGGTTGGCGATGATCGACGGCAGGCGACGGGTGATGAACGTGTCCTTCCGGTCCTTCCGCCATCCGCACACGATGTCGTGCCCCGCCTCGATGCGCGCCACCATCTGGGGAATGTCGCGCGGATCGTTC
>JBIIDF010000174.1:0-6437 GCA_044238535.1 Vicinamibacterales bacterium | reverse complement strand
CCGCGATTGGCGCGACCACGCCTCGACATGTCGTGCTCCCGGTGCTGACGCTGGGCCTGCAGTCGGCGGGCGAGGTGGCACGCATGACGCGCGCGACACTGCTCGATGTCCTGGGTGACGAGTTTCTGCGTGCCGCACGTGCACGCGGCGTGAGCCGCCGTCGCGTGCTGTGGCGCCATGCGCTGGGCAATGCGGCAGTGCCGATCACCACGGTGCTGGGGCTGCGGATCGGGGGCTTGCTGGCCGGCACGGTGCTGGTCGAGAGCGTGTTCGCGATTCCCGGCCTCGGACGCATGATGGTCGACGCGGTGGTAGCCCGTGACTTTCCGATGATCCAGGGTGGCGTGCTGGTGGTGGCCACCAGTTATGTGCTGATCAATGCGGCGACCGATCTGCTGGCGGCGAGACTTGACCCGAGGCTGCGCCCATGACGGCCCGCGCAGGCGCAGGTGCGGGCGCTCGCTTCCTGCGGCATCGCGCGGCCGTCGCCGGGGCGGTGTGTCTCGGCCTTGTGGTGGTCGCCGCGATCGGTGCGCCGTGGCTGGCACCCTACGATCCACTGGCGGTGGATTTGGCCAACAATTTTGCCGGACCTTCGGCGATGCACCCGCTCGGCACTGACCAGCTGGGACGTGACACGCTCAGTCGCCTGCTGTTCGGGGCGCGTGTGTCGCTGCTGCTGAGTCTGGGTGGGGTGCTCAGTGCTCTCGTGATTGGTGCGACGCTGGGGCTCGCGGCTGCGTGGGCCGGCGGGTGGACTGACCGCGCCATCGTGTGGCTCGTTGATGTGATGCTGTCGTTTCCAGATATTCTGCTGGCCATTGCCGTGATTGCCGCCCTGGGCCCGGGCACCGGCAGCACACTCGTGGCGGTGGCGGCCTATGCGGTGCCCACCTGCGCGCGCGTGGTGCGGGCGTCGGCGCTGACGGCCGTGGGTCGCGACAGCGTCGTCGCCGCCCGTGCCCTCGGGGCGTCCTCGCTGTGGATCATCAGGCGGCATGTGTGGCCGCTGTGTGTGTCACCTGTGGTGGCACAGACGACCGTGCTGTTGGGCAAGGCCGTGCTGGTGGCGTCGGGGCTGTCGTTTCTCGGGCTCGGGGTGCAGCCGCCCGAGCCTGAGTGGGGGGCGATGCTCAGTCGCGGACGCGACCTGACGCGCACCGCCCCGATCGGGGCGTTTGCCCCCGGCGTGGCGATTACCCTGGTCGCGCTCAGCTTTTCGCTCGTGGGCGACGGCCTGCGCGATGCCCTCGATCCGAAGCGCTGAGGCGCCAGGGGCGAGCGTCAGCTACGACCAGAGTTGCTCGAACAGCCGCAGGTAGTTGCCCCCGAGCAGGCCGTGCACCTGCGCGTCGGTGTAGCCGCACTGCAGCAGCCGGCTGGCGACGTCGGTGATCTGCGCGTAGTCGTGGAAGCCGTCGAGGGCGCGCTGGTGCGAGCGGATGTCGGGCGTTACGTGCCGGCCGTACTCCTCTGAAATCGAGACGTAGCGGGGCTCGCCCCACGGGTCGCTGCCATGCGGCGGATAGCTGCCGAGCGACATGTCGGTGGCGATGCCAATCTGATCGGCCGTGCCGGCCATCTGGGCCACGTGATCGATGCACGCAATGAATTCATCGAGCGTGGGCCAGTGCGTCGTCCCCTTGCGCATGACCAGCGGTCCCCACGCCACGCAGCCAATGATGCCGCCGCGGCGGAGGCAGGCCGCAATCTGTTCGTCGCTGATGTTGCGCGGGTTGTCGGCCAGCGCCTTCGGGTTCGAGTGGCTGAAGATGACGGGCGAGGCGCTGCGGTCGATGATGTCGAGACTCGAACGGTGACCGAGGTGCGTGCAGTCGAGGACGAGGCCCAGACGGTTGCATTCGTCGACGACAGCGGCGCCGAAGCGGCTGAGGCCTCCGTCGGTCTGGTCGAGGATGCCGTCGCACAGCTGATTGGTGCGGTTGTAGGCGGGGATCATCACCCGAAGGCCCAGGCGATACATCGCTTCGACGCGGTGCAGCTTCCAGCCGATGAAGTCGCCCCCCTGGGCAAACAGCACCAGGGCCGCGCGCCGATCGCGCTTGGCGTTCCGGATGTCCTCGACCGATTCGGCCACCAGCAGATTCGGATGGCGTCGCGCCGTGAGGTGCCAGAACATCATCTGCTCGACGGCCTGTTCGAAGGAATCGTGCGGCTCGAACGCCGTCACGCCGTAGGCCGTGACGCCGTGCAGATGGGCCGAGGCAAAGTCGGCATCGGGCCAGATCTGCATGCACGAATCGAGGAACAGATACGGGTGGTCGTGCTCGAGGGTCGAGTGGAAACCGCCGTGCGGCCGGTTGGTGAGCGTCGCCATGGGCGCTCAGGATGCCACATCGGCGGCAGACTGTCATGCGGGGCCGCCCCGGGGCGCGCGCGCCTGCAGGTCTGGATTACACTCGGGGCGACGTGCGGGCCTATGTCTGATCTGCTGCTGTCCGTCGAAGGGCTGACCACCGAGTTTCAGCTCCCCGGCCACCGCTTCGCCGCGGTGGACGATGTGTCGTTCACGGTGCGGCGCGGAGAGACCCTCGGGCTGGTGGGCGAGTCGGGGAGCGGCAAGTCGGTGACGGCGTTCTCGCTCATTCAGCTCGTGGCCCCACCAGGGCGCGTAACCGCGGGGCGGGTGCTCTTCGGTGGCCGCGACCTGCTCGCGCTGAGCGACGCTGACCTGTGCCGTGTGCGTGGGGCCGAGATCGGCGTGGTGTTCCAGGAGCCGATGGCGGCGATGAATCCGATCATGCGCATCGGCGCGCACATTGTCGAAGCCCTCAACGTGCACGGCATCTGCCGGGGGGGCGAGGCCCGTGCGCGGGCGATTGACCTGCTGCGGGCCGTGCAACTGAGCGATCCCGAGCGCCAGATCGACAGCTATCCGCATGAGCTGTCGGGAGGCATGCGGCAGCGGGCGATGCTGGCCATCGCGCTGGCGTGCCGGCCGCCGCTGCTGATTGCCGACGAGCCCACCACGGCCCTGGATGTGACCGTGCAGGCCGCGATGCTCGATCTGCTGCGGTCGCTGCAGCGCGAGTCGGGCCTCGGGCTGCTGCTGATCACGCACGATTTCGGGGTCATCGCCGAGATGGCCGACCGCGTCGCCGTCATGTATGCCGGCCGCATTGTCGAGCAGGGCCCGGTGCGCGATGTGCTGCGTGCGCCGGCGCATCCCTACACACGTGGGCTGCTCGAGTCGATGCCGGGGGGCACGCCCGGGCAGCGGCTGCGCGCCATCGACGGCACGGTGCCCTCGCCCGACGCGCGTCCGGCGGGCTGTGCCTTTGCGCCGAGATGCCGCGAGGCGCGGCCCGGCTGTGCGACGGTACGGCCCCGTGAGGTGTTCCTCACGGAATCCCGTCGCGTGACGTGCCATCTCTACACCGGCGATGTGGCGGCGGCCACCGATGGTCAGACGGAGGCGCGCGCATGATGCCACTCCTCGAGGTGACGGGGCTGACGAAGCAGTATGTGACACGGCACGGCTGGCTGCGAACACCTCACACGGTGCGGGCCGTCGAGGAGGTATCGTTCGCGATTGCGCCCGGCGAGACCTTTGCCCTGGTGGGCGAGTCGGGCAGCGGCAAGAGCACCACGGGGCGCTGTGTGCTGCGGCTCACCGAGCCGACGGCCGGCGAGGTCAGGTTTGACGGCGAGGATGTGCTGGCCTTCTCGCCGAGGCGGATGCGGGCGGCGCGGCGCGACATGCAGATGGTCTTCCAGGACCCGTACACCTCGCTCAACCCGAGGATGCGGGCCGGCGCCATCGTGGCCGAGCCCCTCGAGATTCATCGCGTGGGATCAGCGGCCTCGCGCCGCGATCGTGTGGCCGAGCTGCTGGCGCTGGTCGGGCTTGATGTCGCGCACATGAGCCGATACCCGCACGAGTTCAGCGGCGGGCAGCGGCAGCGGCTGGGGCTGGCGCGCGCGCTCGCACTCGAGCCGAAGTTTCTGGTCGCCGACGAGCCGGTCTCGGCCCTCGACGTGTCGATTCAGGCGCAGGTGATTAACCTGCTGATGGACCTGCAGGCCCGGCTTGGCCTGACGTATCTGTTCATTGCGCACGACCTGCGGCTGGTGCGGCACATCGCCACGCGGGTGGGCGTGATGCACCGGGGGCGCCTCGTGGAAGTGGCCCCGACGGCCGAGCTTTTCGAGCGGCCGTCGCACCCCTACACGCAGCAGCTGCTGGCCTCGATTCCGACGCTCGACCCCGACGCCCGGCGGCGCGCGTCCTAGCGAGCCGCGACTGCATGGGCGCCGGGCGGCTGCGTGACGGCGCCGTTGAGTGCACGAGGTGCCCAATCAGTCCGCTCGGCCGCCTGTGCTCTATGAGAGTTGCAGGGGGCGACATCGCCGTGACTATTCGGAGCCTGTTCACCGAGTCAAAATACGATTTCAGGGTAAATCTACTCACTTCGCGAGCGACATGACACTTGTTCGACGTCGTCGAAGTGTTCTATAACCAGTGTCGCTGCCGCATGGCCGCAGGCTGCACGGCTCTGGAGGCGCTGCGGCAGACGCTCGCTCATGAAGCGTCGCGCAACCATCCAACGGCATCGACACCACTGCAATTTGCACCCACTCAGGCGTAGCCGCAACCACCCAGGCCAGCGTACAGAAGACGCAAATGATCAGAAGGAAAGTATCGACGCCATCTTCATCTGCGCTAGCGCTGCCGTTGGCGAAGTGTCTGGCGAAGACGCGGATGACTCCGGAAGGATTGGCCGCTGCGGGTCGTGATATCACGACACACTGCCTGATCGTCGGCCAGATCGCCCGCGAGCTCCTGCATCGTTCCCCGGACATGGTGGCGAACGGTCTGCTACCTCCTGGTTCCGAATTGGTGGCCGCATCGCATGACATCGGGAAGGTATGCCCGACGTTTCAGGAGAAGATTTATCGCGGCACAACCGCCTATCAGTCGAACTCTCTTTCCGAATTGGCTGATGTTGATCCGACGCTGGAACAGCAGTGGGGCGGCCACGCAGGGCTGAGTCAACTCACCGCCACTGACCTGAAGCTTGGCCGGTTTATTCCGGAAATTCTCGGCCAGCATCACGGCTATTCGCCGCAGCTTGGTGTGCTGTGCGCCGATGATCCCCCGTTTGGCGGCGCAGGTTGGCAGCAACGTCGGGCTGAACTGGTCGCAGTGCTGAAAGATGCCTTGCAGGCCGATTTTCCTGTCATTGCGGACCCGCTGCACGCGCGGCTGTTATCCGGCTTGACGTCGGTTGCGGATTGGATTGGCTCTGGATCATTGTTCGACGATCCTGAGTGCGACTGGCAGCCACTGGTCACCGAGGCAGTAGATCGTGCGGGTTTCGTGCAGCCGCGGATCCGCAGCGGACTCAGCTTCGCGGAATTGTTCGACGGAAAACAACCGAGGGAAAGCCAGCAGCAGTTCATCGAACAGGTGAACGGGCCGGGGCTATACATTCTGGAGGCGCCGATGGGTCTCGGCAAGACCGAAGCGGCGCTGTACGCGGCGTATCGGTTGTTGAGCGAAGGCAAGGCCCGTGGTCTGTATTTCGCTCTGCCTACCCAACTGACGTCGGACAAGATCCATGAGCGGGTTCAGCGTTGTCTGGAAAACATGCTTGATGCTGACAGCCCGCATCGGAGCGCGCTGCTGTTACACGGTAACGCGTGGTTGAAGCAGTTGGAGCTGGGCAAAGAGGGCGACCCTGGCGGCTCATGGTTTCACACGGCAAAACGCGGGATCCTGGCGCCATTTGCCGTGGGTACTGTCGATCAGGCTCTGATGGCGGTGATGAACGTCAAGCATGGTTTCGTGCGCACCTTTGGACTAGCTGGAAAAGTCGTGGTCCTCGACGAGGTGCATAGCTACGACAGCTACACCGGCACGATCCTGGACGAACTGGTCAAAGCCCTGCGCCAATTGCATTGCACGGTGATTGTGCTCAGTGCCACGCTGACCAGAGATCGCCGCAGTGTGTTTACGGGACACACTTCCGTCGCGGAAGCTTACCCGTTGATTTCTGCCGTGCCCCGCGGGGGCACGTTGCGCGAACACTCCCTTCCTGCCCCGCCGGACGTGCGTGTGGTCGTTCGCTTTGCTGCCGATGCTGAGGCCCAGGAGGAAGCGTTGCTTCGGGCAGAACGCGGTCAGCATGTGCTGTGGATTGAGAACACCGTGGCGCAGGCGCAGTCGCTCTTTATGCGAGTTGCCTCTCGGGCCTCTGCGATGGGTGTGGAGTGTGGCCTGCTGCACTCACGGTTCAGTAAAGTCGATCGCCAGCGCAACGAATCGCTGTGGACAGAGCGTTTCGGCCAGGACGGTCACGTGACGCGCCGCCAATACGGTCGAATTCTGATCGGAACTCAGGTTCTGGAGCAGTCGCTGGACATCGACGCCGATTTTCTTGTCAGCCGTTTTGCGCCCACCGACATGCTGCTGC